>DATEGT010000230.1:0-24214 GCA_035280025.1 Burkholderiales bacterium
CCTTCGTAGTTGCCCCAGCAGACGTGCAGCCGGACCCTCTCGCGCGGCACGTTCGCGAGCGCGCGGTTGATCGCCGCGACGGTGAGCTCGACGAAGCCGAGGAACTCGTCGAGAGGCCGGTCGGCGAACAGCCGGTGCCGCTCCATCGCCAGGTCCGGAGCGTCGATCTGCAGGACGTGGCCGCGCGCGACGATCGTCTCGTACTCGGTGCGCAGCGCTTCGGCGACCGCGTCCACGTACTCGGCGAGCGAGGCGTAGTGATCGTTCTGCATCGCGCTCGCGACGATGCCCGGGGACGGCGCGGTCCAGAACGTCTCGGCGAACCGCCGCGGCTGCGCGGCGAGCGCCTCCTCGCAGGCGTCGAGCTCGCGCTCGAGCGGAACCCGGTCGGCGTAGCGCACCTCGCCCGTCGCGCGCGGCGGCGCGGCCAGGAGGCTCACGCGCCCCTGCGCCTGCGCCAGGGCGCGGAAGCTCGGGTAGGCGGCGACGTCCCGGATCGCGGGACGCCGGCTCTCCCCGGAGAAGCCGCTGAGGCGGTAGCGCACGTAGGTGACGAAGCTCTCGCGCGGCTGCTCGCCGTCGTTGCCGACGTCGATCCCGCACGCGAGCTGCTGCGATACCGCGCGGCGCGTGGCTTCCGCGCCGGCCCGGGCGAGCGCCGCGGCGTCCACCGTCTCGCCGCGGCTCGCGCGCAGCTGCAGCTCGACGAGCGGCGCGGGACGCGGGAGGCTGCCCGCGTGGGTGGTGAGGATCCGGGATTCGCTGCGCTTCAGGCCGGCGCGTGCTGCTTCTTGGCGGCCTGCCACCGGTCGAGCTTCTCGCGCGCGCCGTTCTTCGCCGGGTCCATCTCCCTGGCGTGGCTCGGCATCCTCGCGGTCAGCTCGATCACGTAGCCGTTGGGGTCGCGGAAGTAGATCGAGTTGATGAAGTGGTGGTCGGCGATGCCGCGCGACTCGATGCCGCGCGCTTTCCCTTCGGCGAGCTTCTTCTCGAGGATCGGGCGCTCGACCTCGAGCGCGATGTGCAGGTCGTAGTCGTGCTGCTGCTTGAACTGGAAGGGGGTCTCGGGCACCTCGAAGAAGGCGAGGTAGGAGCCGTCGCCGAGCTCGTAGAAGGTGTGCAGCGCGTGCGTCTGGCGCCCGCTCTTGGTCTCGCCGATCTCCAGCGTCCCGGCGAGGCGCAGGCCCAGGAACTCCTCGTAGAACTTGCGGGTTTCCTCCGAGTCGCGGCAGCGGTAGGCGTTGTGATGCAGCTTCTTGATCATGAGGGACCTCCTGGGACGAAGCATGCTAAAGCGTTCGCGACGCCTTCGCAACGATACGACAGGCTCGCGCGCGGGAGGTTCGGCTAGGGCTGCTTCGGCTGCGGCGCGGGCCGGATCAGCAGCCCCGTGGCCGAGACGCGCAGCTCGAGCTCGGCGGGCTCTCCCGCGGGAACGAAGGCCGCCGAGCCGTATTGCGCGTCGACGAAGTGCTCGAGGAAAGGGAAGCGCTTCCGCAGCGCGAACAGGTCGACCGGCTTCTCGCGCCCCAGCGGGTAGAGCGTGCGGGGAGCCGACTTCTCCTGCTCGACGTCCCGGTAGCGCCCGCCGATGCGGTCGAGCTCGTACGCGGTGGTGAGGCCCAGCATGCTGACCAGCGGATGCCACTTGAGTATCCGCGCGTCCAGGTAGATCTCGTCCCCCGAGAGCGCGTAGCTCGCCTCGCGCCCGTCGGGCAGGAGCAGCTTCGCGGTGAAGCGCTGCGGCGCGTAGGGGCGCACCGAGATGCGCGCGGCGAGCTCCTCCTGGCTGAGCGCGCGGTAGCCCTGGATGCCGAGGGTGATCGTGCCCTCGACCACACCGAGCGCGATGAGCAGCAGCCCCAGCAGCGTGCGCGTCGTGAAGCGCAGCGGATGCAGGCCGAAGAGGGCGGTCAGCCCCGCGAGGATCAGGATCAGGCCGAGCGCGAGCAGGATCGTCGCGCCCAGGATCCACGGCAGCGTCGCGGTCTGCGTGAGGAAACCCAGATCGGGCATCGCGCGCCCCGGCCTAGAGCCCCATGTAGAGCTTGTGGATCAGCTCGTTGTTCGCGAGGTCCTCGCGCGAGCCGCCCTCGTATTCGATGCGTCCGTGCACGATCACGTAGCCGCGGTCGGCGATGCGGATCGCCTGGTTGAAATTCTGCTCGGCCATGAGAACGGTGAGCCGGTAGCTCTCCTTAAGCTCCCTGATCTTGTCGATGGTGTGGATCACCAGTATAGGCGCGAGCCCGACCGAGGGCTCGTCGACCAGCAGGATCTTGGGCGCGGTCATGAGGGCGCGCGCCAGGGTCAGCATCTGCTGCTCCCCGCCGCTCATGCTGCCTGCTAGCTGCCGGCGCCGCTCGGCGAGGCGCGGGAAGGTCTCGTAGCAGAACGCGATGTTCCTGGCCATCGAGGCCCGCGCGGCCCTTCGCGAAGCGCCGAGCAGCAGGTTCTCCTCGACGGTGAGTTTGGCGAAGAGGCGCCGTCCCTCGGGGACGAGCGAGATCCCCAGATCGACGATGTCCTCGGGCGCGCGCCCGACGAGATCGTGCTCGACGCCGTCGATGACCGCGCGCACCTTGCCGTCCGTCGGCCGCACGATCCCCATGATGCATTTCATGAGCGTGCTCTTGCCGTTGCCGTTGGTGCCGAGCAGCGTCACCGTCTCCCCGTCGTTGACCGAGAGCGAGATGCGGTCGAGCACCTGCACCGAGCCGTAGCCCGCGCTCAGGTTTTCGACGGAGATGCTGTTCACCGGCTCGTTCACCGACTCATTCGCCCAGGTACGCCTTCACGACCTCGGCGTTGCCGACCACGGTCTGCGGGTCGCCGTCGGCGATCTTGCGCCCCGCGACCAGCACCGCGATGCGCTCGGAGAACTTCATCACGGCGCGCATCACGTGCTCGATCATGATCACCGCGACGCCCTGCGCCTTGAGGCCGACGAGGAGCTCGAGGATGTCGTCGACCTCCGAGCTCGACAGGCCCGCCATGGCTTCGTCGGAGATCAGGAGCTTGGGCTTCGCGGCCATGGCGCGCGCGAGCTCGAGCTTCCGCATGTCCACCTGCGTGAGGCCGCCCGAGGTGGCCGCCGCCTTGTCGGCGAGGCCGACCTGCGCGAGGATGTGCCTGGCCTCGTCCTCGATGCGGGCGCGCGCGCTCCCGGCGTGCGTCCGCGCGGCGTAGAGCAGCGGCACGCAGAGGTTGTCGAGGACGTTCATGCTCGTGAAAGGCTTGGGGATCTGGAAGCTGCGCGCCAGTCCGAGGCGGATGCGCCGGTGCGCGGGATAGGCGTGGATCGCGCGGCCCTCGAAGCGGATGCTCCCTTCCTCGTTCCTCAAGGTCCCGGCGATGCAGTTCACGAGGGTGCTCTTGCCCGAGCCGTTGGGGCCTATCAGGCCGACGCGCTCGCCCGGGCGCACGGCGAAGTCCACGCCGTCGAGCGCCGTGAACCCGCCGAATCTCTTGGTGACCCCGCTAACCTCGAGAAGCGCGCCGCTCATCGCCTCGCCTTCCGCCGGCGCCACGCCTCGACCCATCCCATGATGCCGCTCGGCGCCAAGGTGACGAACAGCACGAGCAGCACCCCGACGATGAGCAGGTTCCACGCGGAGGATATCGTCACCTGCACGAGCTGCTGCACCGTGCCGAGCAGGACCGCGCCGATCAGCGGCCCGGCCCAGCTCATCATGCCTCCGATCAGGGGCATCGCGATGCTGTTCACCGCGTACGACAGGCTGAATGCCGAGCTCGGCTCCACGAAGGACAGGTAGAAGGGAAAGGTCGTGCCCGCCATGCCCATGAGAGCGCAGCTCACCATGGTCGAGAAGATTTTCAGCCTGAGCGTCGGAACGCCCGAGCACTCGGCCGCGAGCTCGTCGTCGCGGATCGCCGCGAGGCCGCGGCCGAGCGTGGATTTCTCGATCACCCGGGCGACGATGAGCGACACCGCCGCCATGAGCACCATCGCGATGTAGAGCAGGTGGATGTATCGCGGCAGGCCGAAGGGTACGTCGCGCGGCTGCAGCACGTACGCGCCGCGCGCCCCGCCGACGTAGTCCCAGTTGACGACGAAGGTATACAGCACCACCGCGAGGGCGAGCGAGGCGATCGCGAAGAACACGCCCCGCAGCCGCAGCGTCAGGTAGCCCAGCCCCAGTCCCGCGAGCCCCGCGACCAGCGTGCCGGTGACGATCATGACGACGAGCGGCGCCTTGTAGGCGTTGTACAGGACGACGGTCGAGTAGGCGCCGATCGCAAAGAACGCGGCGGAGCCGAAATTCACGTAGCCGGTGTAGCCGCCGAGGATGTTCCAGGCGGTGGCAAGGATCACGAACTGCAGCACCACGTAGGCCGCGGTGAAGAAATACTCGTTCGGGACGAGCTGGCTCGCCGCCGCGAATGCGACGGCGACCGCGAGCGCGACGACGGCGAAGAGGCGGTTGCTCATCTTCCGCTCATCTTCCAAACAGGCCCGAGGGCCTGAAGGCGAGCGTCCCGAGCAGCAGTCCGAAGGACACGGCCGGCGCCCACGACGGCCCGAAGAACGTCGACGTGAACGACTCGGCGATGCCGAGGACCAGGGCTCCGATCAGCGTCCCCCAGATCGAGCCCATGCCGCCGAGCACGCACACCGCGAACACCAGTCCGATGTACTCGCGGCCGATCGCCGGCTGCACCGGCTGGATCACGATGAGGAAGGCCCCGGCCACGCCGGCGGTGGCGATCGACAGCGCGAAAGCGAGCTCCTTCACGCGCACCGGATCGATGCCCATCAGGCGCAGCGCCAACTGGTCCTGCGCGACCGCGAGCACCGCGCGCCCGAAGAACGTGTGCGTGAGGAATAGCTGGACGCCGCTCACCATCGCCACCGACACCAGGAAAGGCACGAACAGCCGCATCGGCAGGTCGATGTCGCCGGCGCGCCAGGTGACGTCGCCGTACGCCGTCCTCACCATGCGGTAGTCGACGCCGAAGACCAGCACCAGGGTCACCTCGGTGATGAACAGGATCCCGAAGAAGAACGCGAGTCCGCGCAGCGATTCCTGGCCGCGCTTCTCGAAGCACAGGTAGTAGACCCGGTACAGCGCCATGCCGAGCAGGAAGAACAGCGGCGACAGGACCAGCGACACGAGGATCGGGTCGAAGCCCAGGCCCTCGTTGACGATGTAGGCGACGTAGGACCCCAGGATGATGAACGCCGGGTGCGCGATGTTCACCACGTCGAGCATGCCGAACGAGATCGAGATGCCGACGCTGACGGCGGCGTAGAAACCGCCGAGCAAGAGGCCGGCGATGATGGCGTTGACGACCAGCGCCGATAAACCTTCCATGGGGCAAAGCAAAGCCGGCGGGGATCGCCCGCCGGCTGCTCGTCTGGCTTTCCGCGGCTACTTCTTCGCGTCCTGGAAAGGCGCGCGCGCCGCGCCCGTCCGGTACGCGGCGGGCTCGAGCACCGTGATGCGCCCGGGCCTCGTCCACTCGTCGAGCGAATTGCCCTTGATGCCGCCGAACTGGACCATCAGCACGCGTGAGCCCGACCACTCCCCGTTCTTGGCGAACGAGACCTTGCCGACGACGGTGTCGAAGGTGTGGCTGTGCATGTACTGCGCGAGCTTGGCCTGGTCGAGGCCGTGGGTCCCCTCGACCGCCTGCTGCACGACTTCCATCATCGCGTAGGCGTAGGGCGGCAGATAGGTGCCGAGCGGATCCACGCCCTCCTTCGCCGCGCGCTCACGGTACTTGGCGAGGATCTTGTCGAGGAAGGGGAACTTGCTGCCCACCTCGGGTGCGTACATCTCGTAGTTCACGACGCCGTTCAGCAGGGGGCCGAGCTGGGTGCGCAGCGACGCGTACTGCAGGCCCACCATGCCGCCGCCGAACATCTCCGTCTTCAGGCCGACTTCGTTCGCCGCGCGCACCATGCCGGCGGTGTCGGGAGGGTAGGACGCGACGAACACCACGTCGGGGTTGGTCGCCTGGATCGCGCGCACGATCGGCGCGTAGTCGACGGTGTTGGGCGGATAGGTCTTGTCGTACACGACCTTCAGGCCCAGGCGCTTCACGTGCACTCGCGCGCCTTCGAGCGCGTTGTGCGGGTACTCGGCGTCCGCGCCGACCAGGGCAATGGTCCTGGGCTTCTTGTGGAGCGTCATCGCGGCGTCGAAGAACGGCTTGGTCCAGCCCACGCCCGGCTCGGGACCGGCCGGCATGATCTGGAAGTACTTGTCGTAGTTGAACTTGCCGTTCGGGTTGAGCCCGAACAGCGTCATGAACATGAGGTTGCGCTGCATCATCAACGGCAGCGCCGGGGCGATCACCGCGGTGCCGTAGCCGGAAACCACGAGATCGACCTTGTCGACGTCCAGGAGCTTCGTGTACAGGGCCGGCACCGTCGCCGGGTTGGTCTGGTCGTCGTAGTAGACGAACTCGACCTTGCGCCCGAGGATGCCGCCCTTCGCATTGACGTCGTCCTTCCAGATCTCCATGGCGATCAGCGCGGCCTTGCCGTTGCCGGCGAGCGGGCCGGTGAGGCTCATGCCGAAGCCGATCTTGAGCGGCTGCTGCGCGAGCGCCTCGGTCGCCCATGAGCCGGCCAGGGTCAAGGCGAGCGCAAAGGCCCCCAGCAAGCGTCCCATAGCGGGTAGAACATTTCTGCCTGGCATGTCTCCTCCTAGATTGGATTTCTGGATGCGTTGCCGCGGAGTCTCTTGGCCCTCCCGTGGGCCGTCAGGCGATTATGAAAGCAAGGCGCTATTTGTCAAGCCACGGCCGCGCCCACCGCCGGAAAGCGGTGGGCCAGGGGTTAGACTTGCCGCATGCCGGGCGCTTCGTCGGTCTATTTCGTCGTTCTTCTGTCGGTGCTCTCGAACATCGGCCTGCGCGGCAGCAGGGTGCTGGTGTCCCTTTCGGCGCTGCACCTCGGCGCGAATTCCTTCATGGTCGGGGTCCTCGCCGCGCTGTTCTCGGTCTTTCCCCTGATGCTCGCGGTCTACGCGGGGCGGGTCTCGGACCGCGTCGGCGTGCGCGCGCCGATCGCCCTGGGCTCCGCCGGCATGACGCTCGCGCTGCTGCTCCCGGCCCTGCACCATGATCTGTTCACGCTGTTCGCCTGCCCGACGCTGATCGGTCTTTCGCAAATCTTCGTGCAGGTGTCGATCCAGAACGCGGTCGGCTCGATCGGGGGCGCCGACCAGCGGGCCGTCAACTTCGGGACCTTTTCGCTCGGCGCGTCGATCTCGACCTTCGTCGGTCCCTCGCTCGCCGGTTTCTCGATCGACGCGCTCGGCTACCGGCCGAGCTACGTCGTGCTCGCCGCCATGCCGCTCGGGGTGGTGCTGCTCGCGCTGATCTCCGGAGGGCGCATGCCCGCGCGCGGCGAGCACGCGGACGAAAAGCGCGCGGGGCGCGCCTTCGAGCTCTTCAGGGAGGGCCCGCTGCGGCGCACGCTCTTCATGAGCGGAGCCGCGCTCACCGGCATCGAGCTGTTCTCGTTCTACATGCCGGTCTACGGAAAGTCGATCGGACTCTCGGCTTCGGGGATCGGCCTGGTGCTCTCCGCCTACGCGGGCGCGGCTTTCGTCGTGCGCCTGCTGATGCGCGATCTCGCGCGGCGCTACTCCGAGACGGGCGTGCTCACCGCCTCGCTGTTCGTCGCCGCCGCGACCTACGCGCTGTTCCCGATGCTCTCGGGCGTGCCGATGCTGGTGCTGGTCGCGTTCCTGCTGGGTCTGGGCCTGGGGTCCGCGCAGCCGCTCACCATCATGCTCACCTACCATCACGCCCCGCCGGGACGATCGGGCGAGGCGCTCGGCATGCGCCTCACGGTGAACAAGGTCACGCAGATCGCGATTCCCGTCGTCTTCGGCGGGATCGGCGCGCTGTTCGGGCTGCAACCGGTCTTCTGGGCGAACGCCGCGTTCCTGCTCGCGAGCGGCGTGCTGTCCGCGAAGGACCGTCGCCCGCTCAGCCCGGAGCCGCGGTCCGATCGGCCTCCGGCGCCGCCGCCGTCTTCGGCATGAGGAAGATGAAAAGATTCGCGACGACGATCGTGCCCGCGAGGAAGTAGAACGCCGCGCTGAGCCCGTAGCGGTCGGCGACGAGGCCGCCGAGGAGCGGCCCGATCGACGAGCCGAGCGCCTGCGCGCCGAAGAGGACGCCGATGCTCGTGCCGCCCATGTTCCTCGGCGTCGTCTCGAGCAGCCAGGCCTGCAGCACCGGCCGGATCGCGTAGAGGAAGAACCCGAGCACCGTGACGAAGAAGACGAATGCGGCGGACCTGCCGGCGAGCGCCATGAAAACGAGCACGACCGCGGTCATCGCCATGCTGGACATCATCACGCTCCGGCGGCCCATGCGGTCGGAGAGATGCCCCGCGACCGGGGCCGCGGCGAATCCCGCCGCCTGCAGCGCGAACATGCAGGCGCCCACCCAGAACGGCGGGTAGCCGAGCTCGTAGGCGAGGTACACGGGCAGGAAGGTGAGCAGCGCGTTCTGCGTCATCGAGCGGAACGCGGAGCTCGTGGCGAGGACGATGAGCCCGCGGTTGCCGAAGAGCTCGGGAAGGCCGCGGAAGTAGTCGCGCAGCGACTGCGCGCGCGGCTCGGCCCTGCCCCGGTTCGCCCCGAGCCGCATCGACCCCAGGAACACGAAGATGAGGAGCGCGAGCAGGATCCCCGGGGCCACGTTCAGGACCACGGCCTGCCGCCAGGTGAGCACCGAGAGCAGCGCTCCGACGGCGAGCGGCGCGATCGCGTCGCCGACGTTGCCGCCCATGCTGTGCAGCGAGAGCACCAGCCCCTTCCTGTCGGGGAAGCGCCTCGCCAGAGTGGGTATCGCGGTCGGGTGCCACAGGCTGTTGCCGAAGCCGACGAGCGCCACGCAGCCGAGCAGCATCAGGTAGCTGTGCACGAACCCCATCAGCAGGTACGGAAACCCGACCCAGAAGAGCGAGGTCGCCATCAGCACGCCCTTGCGGCCGACGGTGTCGACGAGCACGCCTCCCGGAATGTTGGCCACGGCGCCCGCGACGTACTGGCAGGTCATGATGAGCCCGATCTGGCTGTAGGAGAGCCCCAGCTCCTTTCCGATGATCGGCAGCAGCAGGTAGAAGGTCGCGGGATACCAGTGGGTGAGCGAGTGGCCGAGGGTGATCAGCCACATCTCGCGGAACGATCCGCGCGGTTTTTCGGGAAGGGCGAGGGCGGCGCTCATGACTGGCGCGCAATGGTACCAGACCGCGCTCAATTCCTCGCGGGATTCAGGACGGTCTTCTCGAACAGGTCCTTCCACTTGCCGCTCTGGTCGAGCGTGCGGATCGGGTCGGTCTGCAGGATCTTCACGCCCTTCAGGGGCGAGGCGACCTTCATGTTGGCGGGAACGTAGTCCATGCCGGCGAGGACCCGCTGCCCTTCCTCCCCGAGCATGTACTCGTAGAAGAGCAGGGCCGCGTTCGGATGCGGGGCGCGGCGCGCGATGCCGATCGCGTTCGAGCGCGCCACGGCCGGCTGCAGCGCGAACCAGTCGATGGGCGCGCCTTTCCGCTTCGCCTGCTCCGGCATGTAGTTGTAGATGTCCAGGGCGAGCGGCACCTCGCCGGCGATCACCAGGTTGTTCAGCAGCGTGTGCCCGGTGCGGGGCGAAAGGCCGTTCTTCGCGACCAGCGAGCGGAAGAACTGCAGCCCCTTCTCCCCGCCGCCCATGACGTCGACCACCGACGCGAACCAGTCCTCGTTCTTCGCCTCGATGCCGAGCTTGCCCTTCCAGCGCGGATCGAGCAGGTCCGCGTACGTCCTGGGCAGATCCGCCTTCCTGATCAGCTTGGTGTTGTACGCCTGGACCCAGACCGAGAGGAGCGTCGCGGCCCACTCGCGGTGCGCGGGGACCGAGCCGGGGTGCAGGTCCTTGTGGACCGGCGAAACCACCGCCTGCAGGATCTTCTCGCGCGAGAGGGCTTCCATCTCGGGCGAGCCGAAATGGATCACGTCGACGTCGTATTTCTTCGCCGCGGCCTCGGCGACGGTGCGCTGGAGCACCTTGTCGGTGCCCGCGCGCCACACCGCCACCTTCACGCCGTACTTCGCCTCGAAAGGACCGAGCAGGGCGGGCTGGTCTTTTTCCGCGAAGGTGGTATAGATCGTCAGCGTGCCTTCCCGCTTCGCCGCGGCGACGATCCTCTGCATGCGGTCGGGGCCGGCGTAGTCGAACAGCTGCTGCGCCGGGACGCCGGCCGCAGCCAGGAGGAGCGCCAGGAACGGAATCAGCCGCGACATGCGCCTAGCGGGCGCCCGCCCCGAAGATGTCCTGGTACAGGTTGACCCACTTGTCGTACTGGTCGAGGGTCACGCTCGGGTCGACGAACCTGAGCGGGAGCTTGTTGAGCGGCGTGTCCACCTTGCGGTTCGTCGGGACGAAATCGCGCTGCGCCAGGATCCGCTGGCCCTCCTCCCCGATCTCGAAATCGAAGAACAGCACCGCAGCGTGCGGGTGCGGCGCCGCGCGCGCGACGCCGACGCCGTTCGGGCGCGCGATCGCGGTGCCGATGGAGAACCAGTCGATCGGGGCGCCTTTGCGCTTGAGCTGCTCGGCCTTGTAGTTGTACACGGTGAGCGCGAGCGGCACCTCGCCCGAGACGACGAGCTGGGCGAGCAGCGTGTGCCCCTTGCGCATCGACATCCCGTTCTTCGCCACGATGTCCCGGAAGAGCTTGGTGCCCTTCGCCTCGCCCAGCTCGCCCATCATGCCGGCGAGCCAGTCGGCGTCCTCCTGCTCGATGCCGAGCCTGCCCTTCCACTTCGGATCGAAGAGATCCTCCCAGGATTTCGGCAGATCCTGCTTCCTCACGAGCTTGGTGTTGTACGCCTGGACGAACACGTTCATTCGCGTGCCGACCCATTCGCCGTGGGGCAGCAGCGCCGGCGCGATGAGCTCGGCCAAGTGAGGCGAGCTCACCCGCTGCAGGATCTTCTCCCGGTGCATCGACTCCATCTCGGGGCCGTTGGTCTCGGCGACGTCCATCGTGTGCCGGTTCGCGCGCGCCTCCGCGAGCGCGCGCTGCAGCACTTTCTCCGAGCTCGAGCGCCACATGTTCACCCGGATTCCATACTTCTTCCCGTACGCCGCGGCGACGGCGCCGATGTCGTCGGCCTGCGCCGACGTATACAGGTCGAGCTCGCCTTCCTTCTTCGCCCCCTCGACGAGCTTCTGCAGCCGGTCGGGACCGGCGTAGAGGGCGACGTCGGCCGCCGACGCGTTCGGCTTGACCTGCGCGTGGGCGGGAAGGGCGAGGACCAGCAGCGCTGCTGCGAGAACGGGGCGGCTCATGACCCCCGACTTCTACCCCGCGGCCGCCGCGCTGTCAACGCGGGCGCGGCGCTAGATCCTGAAGGCGACGCATTTCTCCGGGGGGAGGCTGACGTAGATCGGGTCCCCGATGGGCGTTCGCAGCGAAGGATGGCGGCGCGACAGCAGCATGCGCTCCCCGAGCTTCACCTGGAAATCGACGAACTCGCCGAGAAACACCTTCTGATCGACGCGGCCCAGGAACACGTTCGCCCCGCCCGGCCGGCCCTCCGAGAGGTCGACGTCCTCCGGGCGCACCGACAGCACCACGCGGTCGCCCTCGCGCAGCTCCTCGCCCGCGGCCACCTCGAGATCGCCGATTTCCGTGCGCACGCGGCCGCGCCCCGTGATCTCGCCGTCGATGAAGTTCGTCGTCCCGACGAAATCGGCGACGAAGCGGCTGCCCGGCTTCTCGTAGATGTCGCGCGGCGAGCCGATCTGCTGGATGCGCCCCTCGTTCATGACCGCGATCGAGTGCGAGAGCGCCAGCGCCTCGCTCTGGTCGTGGGTCACGTAGACGGTGGTGATCTTGAGCTCGCGCTGCAGCCGCTTCAGCTCGAAGCGCATGCGGTCGCGCAGCTTCGCGTCGAGGTTCGAAAGCGGCTCGTCGAGCAGGAGCAGCTGCGGCTCCATCACGAGCGCCCGCGCGAGGGCGAGGCGCTGCTGCTGGCCGCCGGAGAGCTTGCTCGCCTCGCGCTCGGCGAGCCCTTCGAGCTGCACCGCGCCAAGCACGCGCATCACCTTCTCGCGGATTTCCTTCCTCGCGAGGCGGCGCGATGCGACCTCCAGGGGAAACGCCGCGTTCTGGAACACGCTCATGTGGGGCCAGATCGCGTAGGACTGGAACACCATGCCGAAGCCGCGCCGGTTCGGCGCGACGAAGACATTCCGGCTCGCGGAGTACACGATGCGGTCGCCCACGCGGATCTCGCCCGAGCGCGGGCGCTCCAGACCCGCGATCGAGCGCAGCGTCGTCGTCTTCCCGCAGCCGCTGGGACCGAGCAGGGTGAAGAGCTTCCCTTCCGGCACCTCGAAGCTCACGTCCTGCGCCGCCCTGACGATCTCGCCGCGCTCGTTCGGATATTCGGTGCAGAGGCCTTCGACTTTCAGCACGCCGCATCTACTCCTTCAGGTTCACTCCCTGATCCCGAACTTGCCGCCCAGCCACTGGGCGGCCGTCACCATCGCGAAGAGCGCGGCGATGAACAGCACCCCCAGCGCCGAGAGCTCGACGTACTGGCCGTTCTCCCACAGCTCCCAGATGGTGATCGACAGGACCTCGGTGCCGGGGCTGTAGAGCAGGATCGAGCTGGAGAGCTCGCGGATCGACACGATCATCACGTAGATCCAGCCGGCGACGAGGCCGGGCTTGAGCAGCGGCAGCACGATGCGCACGAAGGTCGTGCCCCACGACGCCCCGCTCATCGCGGCGGACTCCTCGAGCTCCTTGTGGATCTGGAGCATCGAGGCGGTGTTGTAGCGCAGGCCGTAGGGCATGAAGCGCGTGACGTAGGCGATGAACATGATCCACATCGTGCCGTAGACCCCGACGTCCACGTTGAGATAGAAGATCATGATCGAGAGGCCGAGCACCAGGCCGGGAAAGACCATGGGGAGCGAGGCGAGGTTGTCGAGCAGCCAGCGCCCGGGGATCCTGGTCTTCACCACCACCCAGCAGATCACCGAGGTGACCAGCATGATGAGCGTGGCGCTGCCGAGTGAGAGCACCAGGGTGTTCCACACGGTGCGCGGGAGGTTCGGGTAGCCGAAGATGAAGCGGTAGGGGTCGAGGGTCAGGTTGTGCAGCGCCTGCCACGACGGGATCGCGTAGAACTTCTGGAACGAGGACCAGAGCAGCACCGCGAAGGGCAGCACGACGATCATCAGGAAATAAGCGGCGAAGAAGGCGGCGGCCAGCCAGCGCCAGGGGCCGAGATCGATGCGCCGGGGGCGGAAGCCCTTGCCGGTCATGGTCGCGTACTTGCCGCCGCGGCTCGAGAGCCGCGACACGAAGTAAACGCCGATCGAGGTGATCGCGAGGAGCGTCATCCCGTAGGCCGACGCGAGGCCGATCTGGCTCGGATAGCGCTGCACCGCCTGGTAGATCGCGGAAGTGAACACGTGGATGCCGACCGGCAGCCCGAGCAGCGCCGGCACCTCGAAGGATTCGATCGAGCGCACGAACAGCACGAGGAGCGTGGCGAGGATCGCCGGCCAGGCGAGCCTGAGGGTCACCCGGCGGGCGACCTGGAAGATGTTCGCGCCGCTCATGGTCGCCGATTCCTCGAGCGACGGATCCATGGCGCGGAACGCCGCGGTCATCAGCAGGAACGCCATGGGCGAGTAGTGCAGCCCGTCGACCCATATCATTCCCCAGAGCGAGTACACGTTGAAGAGCGGCTTCTCCACGCCGAACCAGTCTTGGAGCGCGAGGTTGAGGATGCCGATCTTGGGGCTGCCGAGCAGGATCCACGCGACGGTGAAGAGGATCCCGGGGATCACCAGGGGAATGATCGACAGCGCGAAGAACAGCGCCTTGAACGGCGTATTGGTGCGCTCGTTCATCCACGCGAGCGCGGTGCCCAGCGCGAAAGAAAGGAGCGAGGCGCCGAGGGCGAACTTGAGCGAATTGAGGAACAGCCGCGCGGTGTCGCCGGATCCGTACGCCTGCGCGTAGTTGTCGAAGGTGAACCGGGCGGCCTTGGCGGCGGTTTGCGGCGTGAAGAAGCTCTGCCACAGGAGGAAGGCGAGCGGAACCACCGCGACGTAGGCCGCGAAGGCCACGCACAGTCCGATGACGACCCATTTCCAGTCGAAGGACCGCGGCAGCGCGCTCGCCGCCGCAGTCATCGCAGATCGAGCTCGATGTCGCGCAGCAGCTCGTCGTCGGCGCGCGCGATCTCGTTCTCGACGAGCGCCCCGCACCCCGGGCAGAAGAACTGGCGGAACACGGGCCGGTCGTCGATGTAGCGCCTGTAGTCGCCGATGTTCGGGTTCGCCGCGCCGATGTCGGACTCGCGCCTGACGCAGTGGTCCTTGTAGTTCTCGCGGACCGGCCCCAGGTCGGCCGCGCACTTCGCGCAGGCGCAGCGCAGGCCGCCGCCTTCTCGGCGCACCTCCAGGTTGTCGGTGATGCGCGCGACGACCTTGCCGGAGAGCCGCGCCGCGCCCTCCTTGCGGTTCACCGCGCGCATCTCGGCGCGCAGCTTCTTCGTCGCGACCGGATCGAGGCGGTCCCGGTCGATGACCACGCCGTAGATCGAGCGCGCGGCTGCCAGCGACACCGAGCGCTGGTCGAGCACGTCCTCGCGCACCTTGAGCGGATCGCGCTCCAGCGGATCGCCGAACCCGCCCGCCGCCGACCAGATCACCGCGTAGACGTCCTCGGGGTTCTGGACGAAATTTTCCTGCCGCAGCTGCAGGGTGACGTCCTCGCCTTTCACCTGGGCGATGTCGGTCGGCATCTCGCGCTTCCTCAGGCGATTGAAGATATCGGTCCCGCGCTTGAACTTGTAGACGTTCACCGATCCCGGATACCCCGCCATCATCCCGGGCGACGTCGGCATCGCGTTGCCGGAGGACAGCGTGTCCTGGGTGATGGACTCCGTGTGGTGCGGGATGAAGCAGGATTCCGCCGAGAGCCCGCCGCGGTTCCTGCCCGCGCCGCCGGAATCGATCACCTCTTTCCTGTAGAGGAACAGCAGCGGGAAGGTCTGCTCGGTGTGCTCGACGTTGGGCAGCTTGCAGATCGGCGTGCGCGACTGGCCGCCGGTCGAGATGCCGTCGCCCGTCGCAAAGGCGCCGATCGCGCCGCCGATCGGGTCGACGAGCAGGTATCCGTAGGGCTCGCCCCACTGGTCCGTGCCGCGGAAGATGGTCGCCGGCCACTGGCTGGTGCCGCCGATGCACATGATGTCCTTCCGCATCTCGGGATCGCTGTGGATCATCTTCGAGAGCACGTTGTAGGCGGGATAGAGCGAGATCTCCATCGCCTGCACCGGCGCGGTCGACACCGAGGCGGGGAAATTCGCGCAGTTGAAGGTCCCGGGCGTGGGGTCGAACTCGACGTGGCGCAGCGCCCCGCCGATCGAGAAGTACTGGTCCCAGCACAGCAGCTGGTTGAGCGCCACCATGATCGAGCCGCGCCAGCCGGAGTAGGTGGCGTTCATCGCGCCGTCCTGCGGCGCCGAGCCGTCGTTCTCGAAGACGAGCTTCGCGCCCTTCTTGCGCAGCGTCAGCATCACGCGGTGCGTTCGCCGGTCGCCCGGCCGGCAGCATTCGACGTAGGTGCGCTCGCGCCAGACGCCGTCGGGCAGGCGCTTGAGCTTCGCAAGGAACGCCTTCTCGCCGTTGTCGAGGATCCTGCGCATCACGCCCTTGACCGTCTCCGGGCCGTAGCGCTTCACCAGCGCGAGCACCCGGTCGCGCGCGGTGATGTTGCCGGCGAGCTGCGCGCGGAAGTCGAGCGCGACCGCCTCGGGCTTGCGCGAGGAGCGCAGGTACAGCTCCTCGATGTCGCGGCGGATCTCGTTGCCCTCGACGATCTTCACCGGCGGGATGCACATGCCCTCGTCGAACGCGTCGCGGGCGCCTCCGCAGAACGACGAGGGCGTGATGCCGCCCAGGTCGTACTGGTGCAGGCAGTTCGTCACCCAGCAGAACAGCTCGCCCTTCCAGAACACCGGGCAGATGAGCATCACGTCCTGCTGGTGCGCGGCGCCGACCCAGGGGTCGTTCGCGAGGAACATGTCGCCGTCGCGGATGCCCGGGTTGTCGCTGCGGTACTCGAGCGCCCACTTCACCTGGGTGTCGGTCACGCCGGACATGTACTGCATGTAGGGGCCGAAGTAGATGAACTCGCCGTCCTCGGTCAGGATCGAGGGATTCAGGTCGAGCGCGTACATCGCGACCGGCGATCCCGAGAGACGCTGGATCGTCGCGCCGTGCTCCTCGTTCACGTGCCACAGGCTGTGGCGGATCACCTCGTAGGTGATCGGGTCGATCTTCTTCGCGCTCTTCGTGTGGAGCCTCAGCTTCGGAGAGATCCTGAGCTTCTTCGGCGGGACGTAGCCCATCTTCCTGCCGTCGAAGACCGCGTCCTTCATCTCGCTGACTTTGGGCATGGCGCTTACTTTCCGAAGAGGATTTCGAAGTTGCCGAACCGGTCGACCTTGAGCCTGCGCCCCGGGTGCACGACCACGGTCGTGTCGGTGGTCTCGACCACCGCCGGCCCCTTGATCGTGTTTCCCGGGACGAGAAAGGCGCCGTCGAAAATCGGGGTGGCGACGGATTTTTTCGGCTCGGCCCAGTAGACGCTGCGCTTGCCGCGCTTCGCCTTCGCGCCGATCTTCGAGCTGAGCTTTCTCGCCGCGGAGAGTTTCGGTCGCGGCGTCGCCGCGGTCGCGCGCAGCCGCAGCGTCACGATCTCCAGGCGCGCGTCCGCGTAGGACGAGCCGTGCCCGTAGAGCTGCTCGTAGCGCGTCTTGAAGCGCTCGCGCAGCGGCCCGAAGAGCGCCTCCTTCACGCGCCGCTCGGGGAGCATCACCTCGACCTCGTTGATCTGCCCGCGATGGCGCATGTCCAGCGAGAACGCGAAGCGCCGCCGCGGCTTGCCGATGCCGTCCTTGTCCATCTGCGCGTTCGCCTTCGCTTCGAGCGCCGCCAGCGCCGCGTTGACGCGGCCCGCGTCGAACGGGCTCGTCTGGATGTCGACCTGCTCGTAGACGTGCAGGATGTCGGCCGAGGCCGCGCCGAACGCGCACCAGGTCGAGGCGATCTCCTTCTGCGGGATCACCACCTTCTGCACGCCGAGCTCCCGCGCGAAAACGCCCGCGTGCGCCGGCCCCGCGCCGCCGAAAGCGAACAGCACGAAGTCGCGGGGGTCGAAGCCCTTCTCGACGGTCATTTTTCGGATGATGTCGGCCATCTTGAACTCGGCGATCTGCGCGATCCCCGCCGCCGCCTGGAAAAGCGGAAGGTTCAGCGCATCGGCCACGCGCTGCACGGCTTCCACCGACTTTTTCCGGTCCAGCGTGATGCGGCCGCCCAGAAAATTGGCGGGATTGATGTAGCCGAGGACGACGTCCGCGTCGGTGACGGTTGCCGTCGTCCCGCCCTTGCCGTAGCAGACGGGGCCCGGGTCGGCGCCCGCGGATTCCGGGCCGACCGCGAGCGTCTTCGAGACGGGATCGATGCGCGCCATCGAGCCGCCGCCCGACCCGATCGCCTGGATGTCGACTTTCGGCAGGAAATATTCGTACTGCACCACGTTCGACACGAAGGAATACTCCGGCTGCCCCTCGTGGACGATGCCGACGTCGAACGAGGTGCCGCCCATGTCCGTCGTGATGATGTTGGGCACGCCCATGAGCCTGCCGAGATAGAGCGAGCCCGTCACGCCCGACACCGGACCCGAGTCGAGCGTGAGCAGCGGCGATTCCATCGCGTGGTCGACCGAGATCGAGCCGCCTCCGCACTGCGTGATCTGCAGGGGCTGCGCGTAGCCCGAGGCCTTCAGCTGCCGGTCGAGGTTGCCGAGGTACTTCGCCATCACCGGCCCGATATAGGCGTTCAGCGCCGTGGCGGTCGTGCGTTCGTACTCGCCCCACTTCGGCGCGATGTCGATCGAGCAGGATACGAACACCTTCGGCGCCAGCGCGCGGATCATCTCCTTCAGGCGCCGCTCGTGCGCGGGGTTCTTGAACGACCACAGGAAGCAAACGCCGATCGCCTCCACGCCTTCGGCGACCAGGCGCCCGATCGCGGCCTCCGCCTCCGGCTCGTTCAGAGGAACCACCACCTCGCCGAAGCAGTCGACGCGCTCGGACACGCCCTCGACGAGGCGCTTGGGGACGATGGGTGGCGGCTTCTGGCTCGAGGGGAAGTGCACCACCTTCGCGATGTCGCGCGAGGACACCCCGCGCGAGCCGCGCATGATGTGGATCGCGTCCTCGTGGCCGCGCGTCGTGATCAGGCCGACCCTGGCGCCTTTGCGCTGGATCAGCGCGTTCGTGCCGACCGTGGTTCCATGGGTGAGAACCTCGACCTCGCGGCAGAAGTTCTCGAACGACATCCCGAGGCGCTCCGCCGCGACCCGCATCGCAGCGAGCATCCCTTCGGCGAAATCGCGCGGCGTCGAGGAGGCCTTGGTCGCAGTGATGCGCCCGGAGCGGTCGAGCACCACGCAGTCGGTGAAGGTGCCTCCGATGTCCACGCCGACCAGAAGCCGCGCCACTTTTGTTGCCTGCCTATGCGGGTGCCGAGGGCGGGATGGTAGCGTATTTTCGCTCGGCATCAGCGGCGGGCGTGGCGTACACTGCACCGGGATCACATGCCGACCGCACAGCCCGCCACGCCCGTGAGCTTCGACGTTCCCGACGGCGCCTGCGACTGCCACACGCACATCCACGGCGACCCGGCGAAGTTTCCCTATTTCCCGGGCCGCATCTACACGCCCGAGACCGCGCTGCCCGGGGAGATGTCCGCGCTGCACCGCGCGCTCCGCATGCGGCGGGTGGTGATCGTCACGCCGAGCGTCTACGGAACCGACAACTCCGCGACGCTCTACGGCATGAAGGCGCGCGGCAAGGACGCGCGCGGCGTCGCGGTGATCGACGAGAAGACGCCCGAGTCCGCGCTCGACGCCATGCACGAGGCGGGAATCCGCGGCATCCGGCTCAACCTCGCCACCGGCGGCGTCAACGACCCCTCGGTCGCCCGCAACCGCTTCCGCGCGGCGGCCGAGCGAGCGCACCAGCGCAAGTGGCACGTGCAGATGTACACGAACCTCGCCGTCATCTCCTCGATCAAGGATCTCGTCCTCGCGTCGCCCGTGCCCGCGGTGTTCGACCATTTCGGGGGAGCAGAGGCTGCGCTCGGGACCGCACAGCCCGGGTTCGCCGATCTCGTCGAGCTGGTGCGCTCAGGCAAGGCCTACGTGAAGATCTCCGGCGCCTACCGCGCGTCCAAGCTGGCGCCCGACTATCCCGACACCGCCCCGCTCGCCAAGGCGCTGATCGCGGCGAACGCCGACCGCATCGTCTGGGGCAGCGACTGGCCGCACCCGAACTCGTCCTCGGGCAATCCCGCGGCGCAGGTCACACCCCTCTTCCAGATCGACGACGGGCGGCTCCTGAACCAGCTGCCCGTGTGGGCGCCCGACGCCGCGATCCGCGGGAAGATCCTGGTCGACAATCCGGCGCGGCTCTACGGGTTCTGACCATGGCGGTCCGCCATTGGGTGCTCGCGCTCGCCGTGTGGTGCCCGCTCTGCCCCGCACAGGTCCCGCCCGCCGCATCCGAGAAAGCCGCCTACACCGGCGTCTTTGCCGCGGCCGCGGCAGGCGACGCGGCGCTGATCAAGGCGCTCGCCGCGAAGGGCGCGAAGCTCGACGCCAGAGACGGCCGCGGGCGCACGCCGCTGCACGTCGCCGCCTTCGGCGCGAAGCATGACGCCATGCGCGCGCTCGTGGCCGCCGGCGCGGACCCCAACGCGCTCGAGAACGACCGCTACGACATCGTCACCATCGCCGCGGTCGCGAACGATGTGCCGACGCTCGAGACGGCGCTCGCGCTGGGCTGCAGCGCCAAGAACATCACCAGCCGCTACGACGGCACCGCGCTGATCGCCGCCGCCCACCTGGGGCACGCCGAGGTCGTGCGCAAGCTCATCGCCGCCGGCGCGCCGCTCGACCACGTCAACAACCTCGGCTGGACCGCGGTCATCGAATCCATCGTACTCGGCGACGGCGGGCCGCGCCACGTCGACACGCTGAGGTCGCTTGTCCGGGCCGGCGCGAACCTGAATATCGCGGACCGCCAGGGCCGGACGCCCCTCGCGCTCGCGCAGGCGCGCCGCTACGGCGCCATGGCGGAATTGCTCGAGCAAGCGGGCGCCCGCTAGAGCGCAGCGATGCGATCCCGCGGTTTCACGCTGCTCGAGCTGATGGTCGTCGTCGGGGTCGTCGCCATCCTCGCGCTGCTCGCGATTCCCACCTACCAGGACAAGGCCATCCGCGATCAGATCGCCGAGGCGCTTCCGCTCGCCGACATCGCCAAGCCGCCGGTAGCGCTGTCGTGGGCGCTGCTGCAGGGCTTCCCGGCCGACAACACCGCCGCCGGATTGCCCGTCGCCGACAAGATCGTCAACAACTACATCAGCGCGGTCGCGATCGAGGGCGGCGCGATCCACATCACCTTCGGCAACCATGCGAACCGGGCGATCCTGGGCAAGGTCCTCACGCTTCGCCCGGCGGTGGTGACCGACGCGCCGATCGTGCCGGTGACCTGGGTGTGCGGCTACGCCACCGCGCCGGAGAAGATGACGATCAAAGGCGAGAACAGGACCAACATTCCCCCGGGCTGGCTGCCGATCAAGTGCCGGGCATAGATAGAATGGCGGGCAAGGAGAACTCGAAAATGGCGCAGCAGACCGTCGGGATGATCGGGCTCGGCATCATGGGCTCGGCGATGTCGTACAACCTGATGCGCGCAGGGGTCCGCGTCGCCGGCTACGACGTGGCGGCGAAAGCCCGCGCCGCGCACCGGCGCGCGGGCGGCGTCGCGGCGAAGAGCCCGCGGGACGTAGCGCGGCGCACGGACGTCGTCATCACCTCGCTGCCTTCGGCCCGCGCCCTCGGGGAGGTCGCCGCGGAGCTCGCCGCATGGGCAAAGCGCGGCACGGTGGTCGTCGAAACCAGCACCCTGCCGATCGAGGTGAAGACCGCCGCGCGCGAGGCGCTCGCGAAGCGGGGCGTGATCCTGCTCGATTGTCCCTTGAGCGGCACCGGCGCGCAGGCGCGAAAAAAGGACCTGCTGATCTACGTGAGCGGAGAGCGCAAGGCCTACGCCAGGATCTCTCCGGTGCTGCCGGCCTTCACCAGCGCGAATTACTACGTCGGCGCCTTCGGCGCCGGCTCGAAGATGAAGTTCGTCGCCAACCTGCTCGTCGCCATCCACAATGTCGCCGCGGCCGAAGCCATGGTGCTCGGCATGAAGGCGGGGCTGGACCCGGCGATGATCCTCAAGGTCGTCGCCGGAGGGGCGGGCGGCTCGCGGATGTTCCAGGTGCGCGGCCCCATGATGGTGAGAGGCGACTACTCCGAGGCCACGATGAAGAACGAGGTGTGGCAGAAGGACATGACCATCATCGGCGATTTTGCGCGCAGCCTCGACTGCCCGACGCCGCTGTTCGCGGCAAGCGCGCCGATCTACAACGCCGCGATGGCGATGGGCCTGGGAAAGCAGGACACCGGCGCCGTGTGCAAGGTCCTCGAGGAAATGGCGGGGAGGCCGCGGCGGCGGGCCGGGCGCTGAGCGCGACAGGGTTGAACGGCTCCTACTCGGCCTTGATGCCGACGTCCCTGATGAGCTTCGCGTACTTGGCCGTCTCGGACTTGATGAACGCGACGAAGTGCTCGGGGGTGTCGTGCACCGCGTCCACGCCGAGGTCGGCGAAGCGCTTCTTCACCTCGGGATCCTCCAGGGCCTTCACCAGGTCCGGGTGGAACCTGTCGACGACGGCCTTGGGCGCGCCGGTCGGCATGAACACGCCCCACCAGCTGATCGCGACCAGCCCGGGCAGGGCCTCGGCGCAAGGCGGATAGTCCGGAACGAGCGGGCTGCGCGCCGCGCTCGTGACGCACAGAGGGCGGACCTTGTCCGCCTTGATGAACTGCATCGCCGGAAGCGAATCGGCGAAGATGAACTGCAGGTGGCCGGCGACGACGTCCTGCACCGCGAGTATGCCTCCTTTGTAGGGAACCTCGACGGCCTGCACGCCGGCGAGAATCTTCAGCATCTCCCCGGCGAGCTGCGACACGCTGCCGGGCCCGCTCGAACCGTAGTTCAGCTTGCCCGACCGCGCCTTGGCGAGATCGATCAGCTCGCGGAACGAGCTCGCCGGCACGCCCGGATTCACGATGAGGATGTTGGGGCCCGTGGCGATGAGCGATATCGCCACGAAGTCGCGCTCGACGTTGTAGTTCAGCTTCGAGAGGAGCGGGTTGACGGCCGCCGGGCCGATGTTTCCGATCACGAAGTTGTAGCCGTCGGCCGGCTGCTTGGACGCGTACTCCATGCCGATCGAGCCCGCCGCGCCGGGCTTGCTCTCGACGATCACCGGCTGTCCCCAGATCTCCGACAGCTTCGCGCCGAACACCCGCGCCATCAGGTCCGAGCTGCCCCCGGGAGGATAGGTGACGATGAGCCGCACCGGCTTGCTGGGATAGGCTTGCGCGAGCGCGCCCGCCGCGAGCAGCGCCGCGACCAGTCCGACAACAGAAGCGAGCAGACGAGGCATGACCCCTCCATGGAACCGTCTTACGAAAAAGTGTACCCGAGGCGTTAGTATTATGCCTTCGCAGCACCGCTCATCCCCTCATTTCCACAGGAACAACGATGGCTTCGACGCTTTCCGGAATTGGCGCCCGCTCCGACCGGGCGCTTTCGCTCAACATGAAGCTCCTGTCGCACCACGAGCTCGCGGGCTTCGGCGGCATGGGCGAGGGCATGGGCATGCAGCTCGCAAAGGACGGCCGGAGGATCCTGTGGATGGCGCACGAGTCGGCGCCGAAGAACTTCACCGCGGTCGACGTCACCGATCCGAGAAATCCGAAGCTGGTGGTGCAGACCGAGCTGCCGCACGCCAAGGTGCGGTCGAACTCGCTGGACGTGGTGGGAGACGTGATGGCCGTCGCTTACCAGACCGGCGCGGTCAACATGAAGCCGGCGGGCTTCGATCTCTTCGACATCGGCAAGCCGGAGTCGCCCAAGCTGATCTCGCATTTCGACGCCTCGGGGCAGCATTCGCGCGGGGTGCACGCGGTGTGGTTCGTCGACGGCGAGACGGTCCACATGGCTTCGGGCGCGGCGGACTTCCAGCCCACGCACCCGTCGGACGACCAGTTCTACCGCATCGTCGATGTGCGCAACGCGTCGAAGCCGCAGGAGGTCGGCCGCTGGTGGCTGCCGGGGACGCGTGTCGGCGATTCCGAACCGCCGCTCAAGCGCCATCCGAAATTCGACTCGGGCTACCGGGCGCACAACACCAACGTGTTCCCGCAGCGGCCCAACCGGGCCTACATCGGATACATCTCGGGCGGCGCGGTCATCCTCGACATCTCCGACAAGTCCCGGCCGAAGCTCGTCTCGCGCTGGCACTACTCGCCGCCCTACACCGGCTTCACCCACACGGTGCTGCCGCTCTTCGGGCCCGAGCTTCTCATCGTCAGCGACGAGTGCACCTACAACGACGGCAAGGACTGGCCGAAGCTGGTGTGGGTGGTGGATGCCCGCATGGAGACCAATCTCGTCCCGGTCAGCACCTGCCCGCTGCCGCCCGTCCAGGCCTTCGCCAGCAACGGCGGGCGCTTCGGCGCGCATAACCTGCACGAGAACCTTCCGGTGCCGGGCTCCTGGCGCTCGGAGAGCATCATCGTCGGCACCTTCTTCGGCGGCGGCGTGCGCGCCTTCGACGTGAGCAACCCCTACCGGCCCGAGGAGATCGCCTACTACGTGCCGCCGGCGCCCAAGCTCTCGAAAGCGGGCTCGATCCAGCTGAACGACGTCTACGTCGACGACCGCGGCCTGGTGTTCACCGTCGACCGTTTCGCCGGCGGGCTGTACGTCCTCGAAATGAACGTTTGATGCCGGCGCCTTCGCGCGACGTTCTCGCGGGAAAGCTCCCGGTCAGCCTGATCACCGGCTTCCTGGGCAGTGGAAAGACGACGCTTCTGAAGCGGCTGCTGCGCGATCCCGCGATGAACCGCGCTGCGGTCATCATCAACGAGTTCGGCGAGGTCGGGATCGATCACGAGCTGGTGGCGTCCTCCTCGGAGTCCATGACGCTGCTCTCGAACGGGTGCCTGTGCTGC
>DATEGT010000231.1:0-2521 GCA_035280025.1 Burkholderiales bacterium
GTGGCGACGACGACGATTTTCCCTTCGTAGCGCCGGATGGGCAGCCGCACCATGTCTTCGCGCGAGATGGTGCGGGGGATCGTCGGTTCGGAAGGGGCGGCGGGGTTCATGGAGGCGTGCAGGGTACTCTATATACTGGGACTCCGGAACGCGAAGGAGCGCCCATGCGACCGATTCTCCCCGAAGCGCAGATCCATCCCGCGGTGCGCGAGAAGGTCGCAAACCGCGGCTCGGGCATCGTCGCCGAGGTCCAGGCGGCGGTGGCGGCGAACGACATCGTGGTCGTCGGGATGCGCATGAATCCGTTTCCGAGGAAGGCGAGGAAGATCCTCGACGCGGCCGGGCTCGCGTACCAGTATCTCGAGTACGGCAGCTACCTCGGCCAGTACCGCCGCCGCCTTCCGCTCAAGCTGTGGACCGGCTGGACGACGTTTCCCATGGTGTTCGTGAAGGGGGTACTGGTCGGCGGCGCGGACGATCTGAAGCGGCTGATTGCGAGCGCGGAGTTGAAGGGCAGGCGCTAGAGCTCAGGTTTGTTATGCTGCACGCTTGGTTTCTCAAGGGGGAGCAATCAATGAAGAACCTTTCTCGAATTTTCGCTTCGGCGTGGCTGTCGCTTGCTTTGGGTACCGCCTTCGCCCAAGGCAAGGGCGTCGAGCGCCTCTACATTCTCAATTGCGGCGAAGGCCCGGTGGGCGACGTTTCGCGCTGGTCCGGGCTCGCCGCGGATGCAGGGAAGTCGGTGCCTTTCGCCGAGAATTGCTATCTCATCAAGCACGCGAAGGGCTGGTTCCTCTGGGATACGGGCATCACCGACGCGGCCGCCGACATGCCGGACGGGCTCAAGTCCCCCGATCCGCGCGGGCCTCATTGGTACAAGCAGAAGAAGCTGTCGGCGCAGCTCGAGCAGTTGGGCGTGAAGCCCTCCGACGTGATCGGCCTGGGCATTTCGCACACGCACCCGGACCACGTCGGCAACGTCGAGATGTTCGCGACGACCATGCTCTACGTGCAGAAGGCCGAGTACGACTGGCCGGACGCGAAGGGCGGGCCGCGCTTCAAGCCCGGACACCCGGTGACGAAGCTGGAGGGCGACCGCGACGTGTTCGGCGACGGCAGCCTCACGCTCATCTCGACGCCCGGACACACGCCCGGGCATCAGTCGCTGCTGGTTCGCCTGCACAAGACGGGGAACGTGCTGCTCTCGGGCGACGCCGTGCATTTCAAGGCGAACTGGGACAACCGCCGCGTCCCCGCGTTCAACACCGACCCGGACGCGACCAAGGCCTCGATGGAGAAGATGGCCGGGATATTGAAGCGCGAGCACGCGCAGCTCTGGATCAACCACGACAAGCCGCAGCGCGACACGCTGAAGCTTTCGCCGGCGTTCTACGACTAGCGCAGCAACAAGTATAGGCTGTCGGTGTGGATCGACCGTCCGTAGCGCAATGAGCGAGCCGCTCCGCATCGTCCTCGACACCAACGTCTGGCTCGACTGGCTGGTGTTCGCCGACCCGTCGGTCGACCCGATCCGCGCCGCGGTCGCCGACGGGCGCGCGGAGCTGTTCATCGACGGGCCGTGCGAGGCCGAGCTCGAGCGCGTGCTCGGCTACGACCTCGGCAAGCGCTTCACGCTCCACGCGACGGCGCAGAGCGCCTGCCTCGCCGAGTGCCGGCGCCTCGCGCACAGGATCGGCGCGGCGGCGCCGGAAGCCGAGCGCGCGGCGCTTCCCGCGTGCCGCGACCGCGACGACCAGAAGTTCCTCGAGGCGGCGCTCGCCGCGGAAGCCGACCTCCTCGTGACCAAGGACCGGGCGCTGCTCGATCTCGCGCGGCGCGGCGCGCGCTGCCGCATCGTGGCGCCGGAGGACTTCCCGGAGTAGAGGACCGGGAGCGGCCCGGCGCCGGGAGAAAAACGGAACCGACTTCAGCTGTAAAGCGGGTGCCCCCCTAGATCGAGTGGGCCTTCGCCTCCGACCTGCGCACCAGCTCCTCCCACAGCCCGTCGGTTTTCTTCTCGAGAACCAGTTTCGCGTCGGCCTTGTCGACGTACCAGTAGCCGCGGTCGAGCTCGTCGCTCAGCTGCCCCGGCCGCCAGGTCACCAGGCCGAGAAAAAATCTCGCGTGCTCGGGATCGGAGGCGATGACGCGGTCGATCTCGTTCGCGTCGCTGACGAGGAACACCCCGGGCATCATCTGCAGCGCGTCCTTGCCGGCGGTGTCGCGCTTGCCGACCACGGCGTAGACGCGGTTGTAGCCCTCGGGCCCGCCGAGGTACAGCGGATCGGCGACTTTCTGCGAGGCTTCGTCGCCCGGGAACAGATCGCCCATCCGGGCGGTCGTCGGCCGGTTGATGATGAAGCCGATGTGGCCGCCGTCGGGCAGCGGCCTCACGAAGATGATGGAGGAGCCGAACACGTCGCTCTGCAGGTCCGGCTGGGCGACGAGCATCATCGGCTCGCTCGTGTCGGGCTCGGCGCCCGCGCCGAGCGGCAGGAGCAGCAGGCACAGGCAGAAGAGG
>DATEGT010000232.1:0-2221 GCA_035280025.1 Burkholderiales bacterium
GGGGCGACCAGGCACAGCGACGCCGCCGCGGGCCGCGCGCCGCGGTCGATGTGCGCGCCGAGCGGCCGCAGCAGCTCGGTGAGCTTGCCGCCGAGCTCGACCGGGCTCACCCAGACGCTCTCGGGGCGCGCGTTCGGCGCCTCGCGCTCGGGGATCTCTTCCTGCCTGCCGCCGGAGTGGCCGTAGAAGCCGCGCCCGGACTTGCGGCCGAAGAGGCCCGCGCTTACGCGCTGTCCGGTGATCGGCGAAGGACGGTAGCGCGGCTCGTCGTAGTACTGGCGGTAGATCGACTCCATCACCGGGTGGGAGACGTCGAGGCCCGTGAGATCGAGCAGCTCGAAGGGTCCGAGGCGGAACCCCGCCGCGTCGCGCAGGATCCGGTCGATCTCCTGGAACTCCGCGACGCCTTCTCCCAGGATCCGCAGGGCTTCGGTGCCGTAGCCGCGTCCCGCGTGGTTGACGATGAATCCGGGCGTGTCCTTGGCGCGCACCGGCCGGTGGCCGAAGCGCCGCGCGAGCGCCGCGAGCGCCTCGCCGGCCCAGGGCGCGGTGAGCAGGCCGTCGACGATCTCGACGACCTTCATCAGCGGCACGGGGTTGAAGAAGTGGAAGCCGGCGACGCGCTCCGGGCGCCTGCACGCGGCGGCGATCGCCGTGATCGAGAAGGAGGAGGTGTTGGATGCGATCAGGCAGTCGGGGGCGACGATCGCTTCGAGCGCCGCGAACAGCTCGCGCTTGGCCTTCAGGTCCTCGACCACGGCCTCGATCACGACCGGGCACGAAGCGACGCCGGAAAGCGCGTCGGCGATCACGAGATTGTCCCGGGCGCGCCGGCACTCCTCGGCCCCGAGGCGGCCTTTTTCCCGCAGCCGCTCGAGCTGCGCGCAGACGGCGTCCGCCGCCTCGCGCGCGGCGCCGGGGCGGCTGTCGTGGAGGAACGCGCGGATGCCCGCCTGGACCGCGACCTGGGCGATGCCGCGGCCCATGACGCCGGTGCCGATCACGGCGAGGGAGAGGTCGGGCCGGGAAACGTCGAGGGCCATGGCGGCGTGAAAAAGAGGCGATTCTATCGCGGTTCGAGCGGAATCCACGCGCGCGCGTTGACGTACCGTCGCGATTTCGGCAAGCTTCGGGCAGCACGCAGGTTCGTCTACCCGGAGAGGAGCCGCATGCATTCGATCGCACGCACGTTCGCCTTGCTCGGCCTGGCGCTGGCCCTGCCGGCCCAGGCTCAGGAATTCCCCTCGCGCCCGATCACGCTGATCTGTCCCTGGCCGGCGGGCGGATCCACCGACACCCATCTGCGCCGCTTCGGCGAGATCGCGGCCCGCTACCTCGCCCAGACCATCGTGATCGAGAACAAGCCCGGCGCGAGCGGTACTATCGGGATTACGCGAAGTGCGCCCGCGAGACCTTCCGGAAAGAGCGGGCACTGATCGAGCGGCTGGGATTGCTCGCCAAGTAGAAAATCAAATCAGAACGGAGGAGGCGACATGTTCAACAAGATACTGCTCGCGTACAACGGGTCGCGCGAGGGCAAGTCGGCGCTTCTGGCCTGCGCCGAGATCGCGTCGTTCGCCAAGTCGGAGACGCACCTGCTCGCGGTGGCGGGAATGCCCTCGAGCATGTTCCTCACCGAGGGCTTCCTCCCCGAGGAGCTGCTCGAGGAGGAGAAAAAGCGCGCTCAGGAGATCCTGAACGAAGGCACCTCGCAGCTCAAAGCGAAGGGCTTCACCGTCCAGGGGCACCTCGCGGTCGGCGAGCCGGTCGAGGAGATCTGCAAGCTCGCGGCGGAGCTGAAGTGCGACGTCATCGTCGTCGGCCACCAGCAGAAGGCCTCGTTCGCCTCGCGCTGGTGGAGAGGATCGGTGGGGAAGACGCTGCTCGATCTCGCGCCGTGCAGCATCTTCGTGGCGCAGACCAGAGTGTAGTCGGCGTCGAGGCAAGCTCGCGAACCGGCGCAAGGGCCGGTACGGAGGAAGGGGCATCAGGCCATCAGTGTGCGTGAGCTGCGGGCGCGTTCTCGTGCGGTCCCTCGCGCCTGAGCGTCTCGACCTGCGCCAGCAGCTCGGGCATGCGGCTCCAGTCGGGCGTGTCGCCCGGCGCCCAGCGCGCGCGCAGGTAGCCGTCCCGGTCGATCAGGAATTCGACATGGTCCCGCGCCTTGGCTTCCTCCCCCCGGAGAAACAGGGCGTACGCCGCCGCGACGCGGGGATCGGGG
>DATEGT010000233.1:0-38687 GCA_035280025.1 Burkholderiales bacterium
TCCTCGCCGGCGGGATCGGCCGCCGCGGCGGGCTCGGAAGGGGGCGTCGCGGCGCGCTGGGTTTTCGCATCCTGCGCCGGGGGCGCGCGCTTTTCGGCGGCGACGGGCTTCCTGCGCGTGGAAGCGGAAGACTTGGAAGCGGGCTTGGAGGGCTTCTCGGGATCCAGATGCAGCATGTCCTTCAAGCCGCTGAGAATCGATTTCGAGCGTTTCTCGGCCATGGAATTCCGGGGTTGATTGTGCCGTGCCATTCTATTACACAAGCTCGCGCGCCGAGAGGACGAACCGATCAAGCTCGCCGCGACCCTCGCGGCGTGCGGGAGGAGTAGCCTGGCCACCTACGCGATCGGCGACGTCCAGGGCTGCTTCCGCGAGCTGCGGGCGCTGCTCGAGCTGTCCGGTTTCGATCGCGCCAGGGACCGCCTGTGGTTCGTCGGCGACCTCGTCAATCGCGGCCCGGAGTCCCTTGCGACCTTGCGCTTCGTGCGCGATCTCGGCGATGGCGCCGTGGTCGTCCTCGGCAATCATGATCTGCATCTGCTCGCGCTCGCCGAGGGCCGCGTCAAGCGCCGGAAAGACGACTCGCTCGAGGAAGTGCTGGCCGCGCCGGACCGCCGCGAGTTGCTCGACTGGCTGCGTGCCCGCCCGATGATCCATGCCGACGCGAACACCGTCCTCGTCCACGCCGGCCTCCTGCCCCAGTGGGACATCGCCGCCGCCCTGAGGCTGGCGCACGAGGTGGAGGCCGAGCTTCGCGGACCCGGGTTCTCGAAATTTCTCGAAACGCTCTACGGTTCGCGGCCGGATCGCTGGGACGACGGTCTGCAAGGTCCGGACAGGTCGCGGGTCATCGTCAACGCGATGACGAGGCTGCGATTTTGCACGCGCGAAGGCGTCATGGAGTTCGAAACGAAAGGCGAGACCGCGCAGGCCCCGAAAGGATACCTGCCGTGGTTCGACGTTCCCGGAAGAAAGAGCGCGGGCAGCACGATCGTCTGCGGCCATTGGTCGGCGCTCGGATTGCGCCTGGCGCCGGAGCTGATAGCGCTCGACTCCGGCTGCGTCTGGGGCGGACAGCTGAGCGCTATTCGCCTGGAGGACCGGCGCGTCTACCAGGTCCCCTGCGCCGCGAATGCGAGCTCTCCGGAGCGGGCACCTCGAGCGCCGCGGCGATAGCCGCCTCCGTTTTCTCGGCCAGCGAGCGCCGTGTCTCGCCGCGCGCGGCGATGGGGCCGAGGAAGTTGAGATCGGCGACGATGTGCCGGGTCGACACGATGGTCCATACCGATTCGAGGAAGGAGGTCTCGCCTACGTACCCCGCGGCGTCGGTGTGTCCTCCGGCGGCGTCCAGATAACGCAGGGCGACAGGCTGCACGGTCGCGTCGGCGTCCAGGGCCGGCTGGAACAAGGCGGCGTGGAACGGTTCGAGGCCGCGTCCGAATGTCGTCGTGCCCTCGGGGAACACCGCTATCAGTGCGCCGCCTCCGAGCTGCTCGACGATCGCCCGGCTCGCCTTGCGCGCCGCCGAAGGTCTGCCACGCTCGATATACAGGGTGCCGACCAGGGTGCAGAGCCAGCCCACGAACGGCCAGTCGCGTATCTCGGATTTCGCGATGAAGGTTGCCGGGGAGCGCGCATTGATGACGAAGATGTCCACCCAGGAAATGTGGTTGAGCACCAGCAGGCAGCGCTCGGACAGTTTCTCCGGCGCGTTTCTTTCGCGCGTGGACACCGCGAGTATTGCCAGCAGTTTTTTAGACCAGCGGCGCTTGCGCGCATCCCGCTTCGCCCTCGGGATCCAGGGGAAAACGCATGCCGCGACCGCGAGCCCTCGCAGGAGATGAAGCGAGAGCCTCGCCAGCCGAAAGATACGGAGAGCAATCGGGGCGCGGCCGGGCGCCATCGGGCCCTCAGACCCTTTCGGGCACTCTCAGAAATCCGCCCCGAAATTGCTGCGGAACAGGGTGCCGATCTCGCCCCGGGTCACGGAATGGCTCTGGCCGCCGCGCGAAGCGACCTTGATCGCGCCCATCAGGGAGGCGAGCCTCCCGGTCTTCAGCCAATCGAAGCCCGCGGCGATGCCGTAGAGCAGACCGGCGCGGTAAGCGTCTCCGCAGCCGGTGGGATCGACCACCGCTTTCGCTCTTGCACTGGGAATGTCGAACCGCTTCCCGTCCGCGTAGATCACCGACCCCTCCGCGCCGCGCGTGAGGATCAGCGCCTTGAGCCGGGCCGCGAGTTCGTCGAGCTTGCGCCCGGTTCGCTCCTCCAGCATGCGGCCTTCATAGTCGTTCACCGCCACGTAGGTAGCCTGCTCGACGAGGGTGAGCAGCTCCTTGCCCGAAAACATCGGCAAACCCTGGCCGGGATCGAACATGAACGGAATGCCCAGCTCGGCGAGCTGCCTCGCGTGCAGCTGCATGCCTTCCTTCCCGTCGGGGGCGACGATCGCCAGGCTTGCACCGAGCTCCCCGGAGATCCGGTTCTGGTGCGACTGGTCCATGGCTCCCGGATGGAAAGCCGTTATCTGGTTGTCGTCGAGGTCGGTCGTGATGAACGCCTGGGCGGTGAAAGTGCCGGGAACCTGTCGCACGCAGTCGAGCTTGACGCCGAGCCGCGCGAGCCGCTCCAAGTACGGCCGCGAATCGTCTCCCACGGTGCCCATGACCAGCGGGTCCGAGCCCAGCAACTTAAGGTTGTAGGCGATGTTGCCGGCGCAGCCGCCGAACTCGCGCCGCAGCTCGGGGACAAGGAAGGCCACGTTCAGTATGTGAATCTGCTCGGGCAGGATGTGGTCCCGGAAACGGCCGGGAAACACCATGATGTTGTCGTACGCGATCGATCCGCAGATCAGAATGCTCATGAGTTCAGGATTTGATGCGAAGGTCTGTTCGTCGATCGAGACGCGCCCCCGTGTGCCGCAACCGGTTCGTGCGCTCGGGTCTCCACGCCGCTGCGAAGCATAGCGGAATTTCGAGGGCGCAGCAGGCCGGCGGAACTATGCGTAGAACAGATAAAGTCTGTAGCCGGTGGGCTTGAGGGCCGCGGCTTCGACGTAGACCCTGATCTGAAGCTCGGTTCCAGCCGCGAAGCCGGCTTCCGGCCGTACGGGCTGGGTGATGTAATCCTTGGGTAGGAGCACGCGTCTCGCCACCGTCTGGCCTTCGGCGCTGGTCAGGCTCAATTCGAGGGCCGGGTAGGCTTGAACGAAAGCCGCGCGATTCCTGAGCGTTGCCGTCAGCACCATCACGTTGGGCTGGCTGCCGTCCGCCTGCAGGTCCGACGACTCGATGCTGAGAAGATCCGCGCGCCGCGGGAGAGGAATGTCGCAACCGATCTCGACACAGAAGCCCTCGAGCAGCGGTTTTGCCTCGGGAACGAGAACGGCTATCTCGCCGCGGTACCGGTATGCGCCCTGAGCCAGCAGGACAAGCAACAGCAATAGGGCTCCTATCCACCATAGGCGGCTCAGCGGGCGCGGCATCCGCGGCCCGAAATCGAACGAAGAATCCTTCTCGGTGCCGAGCAGGACCGCCATGCTGCCCGAAGTCGGCGGCGCGGGTTTGTCCCGAGGTGGACGGGTCATCGGGTCCGAGCTCAGGGTGGCGATCGCGTCGAACAAGGTATCGCAGCGCCCGCATCGCACCTGGCCTTCGCGCGCCCCGAGCTGCTGCTCGCTCACGCGAAACGCGGTGCCACACGCCGGGCAACGGGTCATCATGCTCATCGCTTCGTCCCCGCGAGACATACCCAGCCCTCCTCTTCGTGGGGCGCGGCGAACGCGATCCATCGTGAATAGCATTCCGCGACGTCTTCCGCCTGCGCTGCAAGAATCCCCGAGAGTGCAACATGGCCGCCCCGCCGGCATCGCTCCACGATCAGCGGTGCGAGCACCTTGAGCGGGTTCGCCAGGATATTCGCTACTACGAGATCCGCGGTAAGCGCGAGCGGCGAACCGGTCACCAGGAATTCGGCTGCAACTTCGTTGCGCGCGGCATTCGCTTGGGCGACTGCCACGGCGTCCGGGTCGATATCGACGCCTACAGCCCGCTTTGCGCCGAGCCTGAGCGCCGCAATCGCCAGTATCCCGGACCCGCAGCCGTAGTCCAGCACCGTCTCGCCACCGGCGATCCGGTCTTCCAGCCATCGCAGGCAGAGGCGAGTCGTTGCATGGCTACCGGTCCCGAAGGCGAGGCCGGGGTCGAGCATCAGGTTGATCGCATCCGCTTCGGGTGGAGCGGACCAACTGGGCACGATCCAGAGCCGCCGGGATACCCGAATCGGGCCGAAGCCGCCTTTCGATCTTGCGACCCAGTCCTCGTCGGCGACGGTGCTCACGTCGTGCTCCCGCATCGCGACTCCGGATGCGGCGCAGGCCTGACGGAGGAGTTGTTCAGGCGCGTGCCCGCTTCCGCATAGAGCGGTGAGCCTCACGCAGGGCCATGAGGCCGGCTCTCCCGGTTCGGACGTATCTGGCGCCCCCGCGCTCGCGCGCACGTCCTCGCAGGACACCGACAGGGCACCCGCCGCCAGCAGCGCATCGGACAGACAGTCTGCTTCCCTTCCAGGCAGATCGAGAACAAGCGCGGTCAGGGTCACGCGCCCGCCCCCTCATCTCGCGGAGTCGCGTTTCTTGTGCTGGGCAAGTTTCTGCTCGAGGTAGTGGATATTGACCCCTCCCCTAATGACCCTGGTGTCGAGCAGCAGTTCCTGATGCAAGGGAATGTTCGTCTGTATTCCCTCGATAACCATTTCAGACAGAGCGATGCGCATGCGCCGGATAGCCTGATCCCGGTCTTCGCCGTAAGCGATGAGTTTGCAAACGAGCGAATCGTAATTCGGCGGTACCGAATAGCCCTGGTAGATATGCGAGTCGACGCGGATTCCGGGGCCCCCCGGAGAATGATAGGAAGTGATCTTGCCCGGCGACGGCGTAAAGCGAAAAGGATCCTCCGCATTGATGCGGCACTCGATCGCATGGCCGCGAAGCTCCACGTCCTTCTGCCGGACCGAGAGCTTCTCCCCTGCGGCGACGCGTATCTGCTCCTGGACGATGTCGATACCCGTGATCATCTCGGTTACCGGATGCTCGACCTGGATGCGGGTATTCATCTCTATGAAATAGAACTCGCCGTCCTCGTAGAGGTACTCGAAGGTTCCCGCGCCCCTGTAGCCGATCTTGCGGCACGCCTCGACGCAACGCTCGCCGATTCGCGCTCGCATCTTCGCGGTTACGTCGGGCGCCGGCGCTTCTTCCATGATCTTTTGGTGGCGGCGCTGCATGGAGCAGTCGCGCTCACCCAGGTAGATCACGCTCTTGTGAGTATCCGCCAGAACCTGAACTTCGATGTGCCGCGGGTTTTCGAGATACTTCTCCAGGTAGACGGTGGAATTGCCGAACGCGGCCCCGGCTTCCGCGCGTGTAACGCTGATGGCACTTTTAAGCGCGGCCTCGGTGTGGACGACACGCATGCCGCGCCCTCCGCCCCCGCCGGCCGATTTCACGATGACCGGATAGCCGATCTTCCGTGCGATCTTCAATGCCTCCTCGGGCGCCTCCGGAAGTGCGCCGCCCGAACCGGGTACGCAGGGGATCCCGGCTTTCTCCATAGCCTGCTTCGCGTTCACCTTGTCGCCCATGAGGCGTATGGTCTCCGCGGTCGGCCCGATGAACACGAAGCCGCTTTTGTCCACGCGCTCTGCAAAGTCGGCATTTTCGGCGAGGAATCCGTAACCCGGGTGGATCGCCTCGGCGTCGGTAACTTCCGCCGCGCTGATGATGGCGGGAATGTTGAGATAGCTCGCCGCCGACGGCGGAGGTCCGATGCAAACCGATTCATCCGCGAGCTTGACGTACTTTGCCTCTGCGTCGGCCTCGGAGTGAACGACGACGGTCTTTATGCCCATGTCGCGGCACGCTCGCTGGATGCGCAGCGCAATCTCCCCTCGGTTGGCGATCAGAATCTTCTCGAACATGTTCCGCCGTTGTGCTGCTAGCCGATCATCATCAAGGGCTCGCCGTATTCGACCGGCTGGGCGTTCTCCACCATGATCGCCTTGACTACGCCGTCCTTGTCAGCCTCGATCTCGTTCATCAGCTTCATCGCCTCGATGACGCAGATGGTCTGTCCGACCTTCACGGTGTCTCCGACTTCGACGAACGGTTTCCCCCCCGGGGCGCCTGCTCGGTAGAACGTTCCGACCATAGGCGATTTGACGATATGGCCCTCGAGGGCGGTGGGCGCCTCGGCGGCCGCCGGGACAGCGACCGGCGGCGGTACCGGCGGCACGGCGGTAAGGGGTTGGACGACGGGTGCGCTTACGGGAACAGCCGAAGGGGAAAGGACCACGACCTCTTTGCCCGCTGTTCCGCCCTTGACGATCTTGACCTTTTCCTCGCCCTCGGTCACCTCGAGCTCGGCGATCCCCGAATCTTCCACGAGATCGATCAGCTTCTTCAGTTTTCGCAGATCCATACTGGCCTCCTTACGGCGCGGAAACGGGATCAGTCACCCGCTCGCGATGCTTCGGCTCGACTGCAACACGAATTCAAGAGCGAGGTCGTAGCTTCGGCTGCCCAACCCGCAGACTGTCCCCACGGCAAGGTCGGAGAAGTAAGAATGGCGGCGAAACGGCTCTCTCGAGTAGATGTTCGAAAGATGTACTTCGAGAAACGGGATTGCGACGGAGGCGAACGCATCGCGCAGGGCGATACTCGTATGTGTCAGCCCCCCGGGATTCACGATGATCCATGCAAAACCCTGCCGTTTGGCTGCGTGAACCCGCTCGATCAGAGCCCCCTCTTGATTGCTCTGGAAGCTCTCCAAAGCGATGCCTTGCTTCCTCGCAGTGGCAGTCAGGCGGGCATCGATGTTGCCGAGCGTATCTCGTCCGTAGATCTCGGGCTCGCGGGTCCCCAGCAAATTGAGGTTGGGGCCGTGAAGCACCAGGATTTTGCGTCGCGCGAGCGACGGCGGGTCGCGCTTGCGCCCGATCTTGGACATAGCTGCCAGTTTGCCGCAGATGTCCGAAGTTGTCCAGGATTGGAGGCATTTCCGGGCTACACGGGCCAAGGTCTGCGGCACCGTGAACAGTCATGTCGCGCGATAGCTATCGGACTCGAACGATCGGATCCAAATAGACGATTTTAAGCGAGGATAACCGCAAGAACCTGAGTTTTGCCGGCATATGGCCTTCTCCCGATCTTCGTCGGGCCGGGTGCTTCCGTCGCTAGACCGTTCCGGAAAGGAGTTGGGTGACCGCCTGAATGCCCGCGCGCTCTATAGGGCGTCCCGCCGAAGTGGCTCTGACAACCCCGCGCTCCTCCTTCAGAGTGTAGATCGCGAGATTGAGCGCAACGCCCTCCCCGTCGACCTTGAGGACACACACCGCGCGGGCTTGATCTCCGGCGAAGCGACGTTCGTCGGAGATGTCGTAGGCGATATTGCGGCTGAGTAAAAAATGCTCCACGGCCTTACCGTCGTCGGTGAAGAGCTGCAGGTCGATTTCACTGTAGCGACCGGCGGTGCCGCTGAGCACCGGGCCGACAAGGTAGGGACGGAAGCGTTCGAGCAGTTGCATCGCCCGAAGCGCCCGTTCGCGAAGGCACTGGATCCTTTCGCGTTGCTCCTCGCCTTGATAGAGCGTCTGGTACGCCCGCAGTTCAGCCTCGATTTCTTCGTTTTTCGGCAAGGACTGGGTCTCTTCGGCCCCCAACTGGCGGGCAGCCTTGCGTTTGGCCAGCGCGAAATCCTCAAGTCCATCCTCGGCCATAAGTCGCGCCGCCGCAGCGGCGATGCGCGCGCGCATCTGTTGCTGCTTGGACTTGCTGTCTTTCGGCATGAGCAGGAGCGAGATCGGGCCATCATACTCCAGCCGGTAAACGCGGCGAAGTAGGCTAGAATTCGCCTCATTTCGGAGCGCGCGTCTCTCGTCAAGTCGCGCTCGCGCATCCGTGCACATTCACATCCTCGGAATCTGCGGCACTTTCATGGGCGGCATCGCCGTGATCGCGAAGGCTGCGGGCCATCGCGTGACCGGGTGTGATGTCAACGTCTATCCGCCGATGAGTACCCAGCTCGTCTCCCTTGGTATCGAGCTCATCAGCGGGTACGAGGCAGATCAGATCGCATTGAAGCCCGAGGTGTGGGTCGTGGGGAATGTCGTCACCCGGGGGAATCCTCTTATGGAAGCGATCCTGGATCGCGGGGATCGATACATTTCCGGGCCGCAATGGCTAGCCGACAACGCTCTGCTGGGCAGGAGCGTGCTCGCCGTGGCCGGCACGCACGGAAAGACCACCACCTCGTCGATGCTCGCCTGGATACTCGAGCACGCGGGGCTCGCTCCCGGATTCCTGATAGGCGGCGTTCCCCTTGATTTCGGTACGTCAGCGAAGCTTGGACGCGGGAAGCATTTCGTCATTGAAGCCGACGAATACGATACCGCGTTCTTCGACAAGCGGTCGAAGATGATCCACTACCGGGCAGTCGTGGGGGTCCTGAACAACATTGAGTTCGATCACGCTGACATCTTCCCCGATCTTGCATCGATTGAGACGCAATTTCACCACTTCGTACGAACCATCCCAAGGTCGGGTAGCTTGGTGGTCAACGGCACCGATACGGTGATCGAACGGGTGCTCGCCCGCGGTTGCTGGACCCCCGTCGAGAGATTCGGAGTGAAGGACGGATGGACCGCCGCTCAGATCGACGGACGGCGATTCCAGGTATTGCGGAACGGCGAAGCCATCGGTGACCTGAACCTCGAACTTCAGGGCGAGCACAATCTTAGAAACGCGCTCGCGGCCATCGCCGCGGCGAACGCTGCAGGAGTGCCTGGAGGCGATGCCATCGAGGCGCTCGGGCGCTTTCGGGGCGTCCGCCGCCGAATGGAGCTGCGGGGGACCGCGGAAAACGTGACGGTCTGGGACGATTTCGCCCACCACCCCACGGCGATTGCCACCACGGTTTCGGGTCTTCGCCAGCAGGTCGGGAGCGCACGCATCCTCGCGGTGCTCGAACCGCGATCCAACACAATGAAATCGGGTGTCATGAAGGACCGATTGGCTCCCAGTCTCGAGGAGGCTGACCGGGTATTTTGCTACACCGCCAACCTGGGCTGGGATGCCGTCGCGGCGCTTGCCCCTCTGGGGGTACGGGTGCGCACGGAGAGCGATCTGCAGAAGCTCGTTGAGGCAATTCTTAGCGAAGCGCGACCCGGGGATCAGATCCTGATTATGTCCAATGGGGCATTCGGCGGCATCCATGATCTGCTGCTCAAGCAACTCTCGGCGCGTAAGGTTCCTGCGGCGCGGGCATGATCCTCTACCTGCACGGCTTCAACAGCTCGCCCCAATCGGCCAAGGCGCAGTATCTGAAGCGCTACCTCGAGGAGCGGGGCAGAGGGTCCGAGTTCCTTTGCCCTTCCTTGCCGCCTCGACCGACCCTGGCCATCGCGGCGGTGCAGGACGAGATCGCGCGACGGCCTCCGAGGGCGATCACTCTGGTGGGGAGTTCGCTCGGCGGGTTCTATGCCACCTGGCTCGCGGAGAATCACGGTTTGCGCGCAGTACTCATCAACCCGGCGATCGACCCGCACGTTGGACTGCGAACCTATCTCGGCCCTCAGCATCCTGTGTACGGTGGCGATCCTTACAAGCTTACCGAGCAACACCTGCGCGAGTGGCAGGCCCTGTTCGTCACCGCCGTGCACCCGGAGCGCTACCTGCTTCTAGTCGAAACCGGGGACGAAACTCTCGACTACCGTGCGGCCGTCAGAAAGTACCTGGGGGCGAAGCAGGTCGTGGTTCAGGGGGGAGACCACGGCTTCTCCAGCTTCCCGGAGCACCTGCCACTGGTACTCGATTTCGCCGGCATGGCGTGATTACCTCAGCACCCTCCAAACAGCGCTTCCATTCTTGAGCGCGTAGCGGGCGACCGCCCGCTCGTCGAACGCGAAGCCCAGCCCGGGAGACGTCGGCAGGATCAGCATGCCGCCCTTCGTCGCAAGCTGCCTGTCGATCAGGCGCCGGAAATTGAGCACTTGGTCGTCCGGAAAGAACTCGACGTAGCGGGCGTTCGGTGTCGCCGCGACAAGATGCACGTGAAGATCGTGAAACCAATGAGGGCAAACCGTAACGCCGTAGCTCGCCGCGGTGGCGGCGATTCTCCTCCATTCTGAAATCCCGCCGCACACCAGAGCGTCGGTTTGTAGGATTTGAGCGGCGCCCTTGTCGAGGATTTCCTTGAAATGCCAGCGTCCGGTGCCGATCTCGCCCGTCGCAACGGCGACGCGCGTGAGCTTGGCGAGACGCGCGTGATTGTCGATGTCGTCGGGAAAGAAGGGCTCCTCGATCCAGTAGGGATCGTAGAGCTCGAAGCGTTCCATGTAGCGCATTGCTGTCGGTAGGTCGCGCCAGGCGTTATTGGCGTCGAGCATCAACTCGACCTCCGGCCCGATCGCGCCGCGCGCCGCCTTTACGCGCGCCTCCTCTTCCTGCGGTGAGAGGCGGCCCACTTTCATTTTCACCGCCCGAAAGCCGGCTTTGACGTAGCTGGCCATTTCCTGGCCGAGCTTTCTCGGCGTCTTGCCCGCTGTGTAATATCCACCACTCGCGTACGCCGGCACCTCCCGCTCCGTTGCAGCGCCGAGGTACTTGAAGAGCGGGAGCTTGGCCGAGCGTGCATTCACATCCCAGAGCGCGCAATCGAGTATAGAGATGGCGCGCATCACGCTCCCGGCGCGTCCGTGCAGCACGGTGTTCTCGAACATGCGCTGCCAGAGCCCTTCGACAAGCAGGCTGTCGCGCCCGAGAAGGATCGGCGCGAGCAGTTCCTCGACTGCTTGAGCTACCAAGGTCCCTCCCGAGGATCCCGCATAGCAAAAGCCGATGCCGTCGACGCCGCCCGCGCGTACCTTGACCAAGCCGTAGTCTCGAGCTGACACCGTGCGTGTCGCGAAGCTGGTCACAACGTCCAGGGGAACGCGCGCTGTCGCGACGGAAATCGACTCTATCGTGGCCATTGTTGGACGCTCTTGTTGGCGGGAACGGGGCGTTGCTGCGATATAATTATCGCATCATCGGGCCTGCCTGACGCGGCCTTCCGGCGCGAGTCCCTCGGGTGAACGTTCTCTACGAAGACAGCGGCACGTTCAAGGTCGCCACGGTGCTCGCCGAAAGCGAGATGTCCGTTCAAGTCGAAGCGCCCCACGGCAAGCGGACCAAGATCAAATCGAAGGATGTGTTGCTGCGGTTCGCGGAACCCAGCGCGGTCGAGTTGCTCTCGCAGGCGGAAGCCATGGCGGACGGTCTCGATGCGGATTTTCTGTGGGAATGCTGCGGAGCCGAGGAGTTCGGGTTCGCTGACCTCGCGCGAGAGTATTGCGGGCGTGCGCCTTCCCCGGTGGAGGCAGCCGGGATCCTCGTCAAGCTCCACTCGGTCCCCGTGTACTTCTATCGCAAGGGCAGGGGACGGTATCGTGCCGCACCCCCGGAATCCCTGCGCACCGCACTCGCAGCCATCGAAAAGAAGCGACAACAGCAGGCCCGGATTGCCACTTGGGCGGAGCAGCTTGCACGCGGCTTTTTTCCCGAGGAATTCAAGCCGATCAGAGACCAGCTGCTCTACAGGCCCGACGGAAATCGTCCCGAGACCAAAGCGCTCGAACACGCGAGCTCGCGCACCGGCCTCTCGTCCCCGAAGCTGCTGGAGCGCTGCGGGGTGCTGCCTCCCAGCCACGATTACCACCTGAATCGGTTCCTGCACCAGTACTTCCCCGAAGGAACAGGCTTCCGGCCGGGGCTCCGCGTCGAGGAGCCTTCGCAGCTACCGCTCGCGGATGTCGACGTGTTCAGCCTCGACGACGCGGCAACGATCGAAATCGACGATGCCTTTTCGCTGAGTCATCTGCAGGACGGCCGCCTGCGCGTTGGCATTCACATCGCAGCACCCGCCCTCGGATTCGTGCCGGGATCGACGCTCGACGCTGTCGCCCGTCAGCGTCTTTCGACCGTTTATATTCCGGGCCGCAAAATCACGATGCTCCCGCCCGAGGCGATAGCGCGTTTTTCACTGAATGAGGCCGCCGAACGTCCCGCGTGTTCCCTCTATCTGCACTTGCGCGCCAACGACCTGGAGATAGAGGGCTGCGAAACGCGCCTCGAGCGGGTGAGCGTCGCGAGAAATCTCCGCCATCAGGAAGTGGAACCCCTCGATATTGCACTTGCCGAGGGTATCGGGGGCGACGGTATCCCCTATGCACGCGAGCTGACCACGCTGTGGAAGGTCGCGCTCGGATTGGAGCTCGCACGCGGAAAGCCCGTGAAGGGGGCCGAGCGTCCCGACTACAGTTTCCGCGTCGACGGTGAAGGCGACGGTGCGCGAGTCACCATAACGGAGCGACGTCGCGGCACCCCCCTGGACAAGTTGGTCGCGGAGTTAATGATCGCGGTCAACCGCACTTGGGGAAAACTCCTGGACGATCGCGGTGTCGCAGCGATATACCGCGTGCAGTCGGGCGGCAGAGTCAGGATGACCACCGCCGCGATGGGGCATCAAGGACTTGGCATCACGCATTACGCCTGGGCGAGCTCGCCCTTGCGTCGATACGTGGACCTGCTGAATCAGTGGCAGCTCGTTTCGTTGCTGCGCGGGGACAAAGCGCCGCCTTTCTCAAGGACGTCTGATCTGATGCTTTCTGCCGTACACGACTTCGAAGTGACATACGCAGCCTACGACGACTTTCAGAGGCGCATGGAACATTACTGGTGTCTCAGATGGCTCCTTCAAGAGCGCGTGGAGATTGCGGGAGCCCAAGTGGTGCGCGAGAATCTGGTCAAGCTCGACGGCCTGCCCTTGTACGCCAAGGTACCGTCTTTGCCCGACCTCGAACCCGGCACGGGCGTAGAAGTGGCGGTTGCCGACATCGATCTAGTCGAGGCCGACCTGAAGTGCGTGTTTCGCCACCTCAAGAATGCGCCCGAGGTACGCCGCGACTAGGCACATGAGACAAAGCTCTAAAAAACCCATAGAATCTAATGATTCTCAACGCTTTTAGAGACGTATGAGATTGGCAGTTGCCCCACTGCCCTGGGTGTCATGGCCAGAACCCCTGGGCCGGTTGGATCCGGACTCGCGGGCGCTCGCGCTGGCGCTCTCGATCTCGGTTGTCTTTCATGCAGTTGTGCTTTCGATCCATTTCAAGTTGCCGGACGCTCTTCGGGGCATCACCACATCGCAGCTGGATGTGGTTTTGGTCAATTCCAAGACGCGCTCCAGGCCGACGAATCCCGACGTGCTCGCGCAGTCGAATCTCGACGGCGGAGGAGACACGGAGCACGACCGGCGGGCAAAATCGCCGCTCGCGGTGCTGGAACCCCCCGAGCGTGGAGAGGATCTGAAGCGGGCTACACGCCGGGTGCAGCAGATGGAGGCACGGCAGCGGCAGCTTCTGTCGCAGACTCGGTCGCAGCAAGAAATAGCATCCGCGGAGCCCGAGCCGCAAGGGGAGGTCAAATCCCAGGTATCGGGCTCCGATTTGGCGCAAAGCGCGCTGATCATCGCGCGGATGGAGGCGCAAATCGCGCGGCAGATAGATGAATACAACAAGCGCCCGCGAAAGACGTTCATCGGGGCGCGGGCCGCCGAAGTGCGCTACGCGCTGTACGTCGAAGACTGGCGCCAGAAGATCGAGCGTATCGGTAATCTCAATTATCCCGAGAACGCGCGCGGCAGGATCTACGGAAGCCTGAGACTTACCGTATCGATAAATTCCGACGGCACGCTGGCATCAATGGATCTCGAGCGATCCTCCGGGTACAAGATCCTCGACGCCGCGGCAGAGCAGATCGTCCGGTTGGCGGCGCCTTATGCCAAATTTCCTCCCGATATCCGCAAGGAAACCGACATCCTGGTCATCACCCGCACCTGGTACTTTGCGCGGGGGGACAGGATTTTCAGCGAGTGAGGCGCGGAGTCGGCGGCCTCCGCCCACGGCGCGCCCGGCAACATGAGACTGCTCGTCTCGCTCTGGAAGGTCTTCTGCTACGCAGCGGGAACCGCGGTTGCGGGATTCGCGATCTACGAATTTTCTTTTCTCGCGCAGATCCTGTATTGGGTCGACCACAATCCGACGACGACGAGCGTAATGGATTCTCGGCTAGAAATGCTGCGCGAAAAGGACCCGAAGGCCGTGCTCGAGCACAAATGGGTCCCGTATCAGCGAATCTCCAACGAGCTGAAGCGGGCCATTATCGTCGCCGAGGACGCCAAGTTCATCGAGCACGACGGCTTCGATTGGGAGGGGATTCAACGCGCCCTGGAAAAGAATCAACGACGCGGCAGAATCGTTGCCGGGGGCTCGACCATCACGCAACAACTCGCGAAGAACCTGTTTCTTTCGGGCGAGCGCAGCCTGCTTCGCAAGGGCCAGGAAGCCGTGCTGGCGGCGATGTTAGAGGCGACCATGAGCAAGCGCCGCATCTTCGAGATATACCTCAACGTCGTGGAGTGGGGAGAAAGCGTGTTTGGCGCCGAGGCCGCGGCGCGCTACTACTTCAGCGAGAGTGCTGCTGATCTACAGCCGGAGCAAGCGGCGCGTCTCGCCGCCATGCTTCCCCGCCCGCGCTACTACGACCGCAATCGCGAATCGTCCTATCTGGCCAGCTACAGCGAAAGCATCCTGACGCAGATGTACGCGGCCCAGATCCCATAGCGGAAATGCCCGAAATCTCCAGCCCGAAGAAGGACCTCGAAGACCTCAAGGTCGACCTCGGCGAAGTCCAGACGCTGCTTGGGCGTCATCGTCTCGCCGAGCGCCGGGACACTCCAGAGCATGAGCTGGTGGAATCCCTCGTGCAGAGGCAAAGCAGCGCCGAGCTGCGCGCGAAGCTAGACGCGATGCACCCGGCGGACATCGCGTACGTTCTGGAGTCGCTGCCTGTGGAAGAGCGGCTCGTGGTGTGGAATCTGGTCAAAGCCGACCGCGACGGCGAAATCCTGCTCGAGGTTGCGGACGCGGTCCGCGAGACCCTCATTCGCAGCATGGATTCGCAGGAGCTGGTCGCGGCGGCCGAGCAACTCGAGGCCGACGAAATAGCGGACCTCGCGCACGACCTGCCTGAGGAAGTCATCCACGACGTCTTTCAAGCCCTGCCGGTCGAGGAGCGCGAGCAGCTTCGCGCGGCGATGTCCTACGCGGAGGACGCGGTCGGGGCTCTCATGGATTTCGATGTCGTAAGTGTGCGGGAGGACACCCGGATTGAAACCGTGACGCGCTACCTGCGGCGATTCGACTCGTTGCCGCACCATACCGATCAGATCTTCGTGGTGGACCGAGACGAGCATCTCAAGGGAGTTCTGCCGCTCTCGAAGCTGATCGTGTCGGAACTCGAACACCACGTCGCTCAAATCATGGTGGCCGACGTCGTCACGATGCAGGCCCGCGACAAGGCGCAGGGGGCTGCCGAGGCCTTCGAGCGCTACGATCTGGTGTCCGCCCCCGTCGTCGACGAACAGGGGAAGCTCGTCGGGCGCGTAACGATCGACAAGGTCGTCGATTTCATCCGCAGCAGGAGCGAGAGCGAATTGCTTACCCAAGCGGGGCTGCGGGAAGAGGAGGACGTGTTCTCCTCCGTTTGGGCAAGTGTCAAGAATCGCTGGTCGTGGCTGGCGATCAATCTCGTTACTGCCTTTGTCGCTTCGCGCGTTATCGGTGCCTTCGAGCATTCGATAGAAAAGCTCGTTGCACTCGCCGCGCTGATGCCGATCGTTGCGGGTATCGGCGGGAATTCCGGGAATCAAACCATCACCATGATCGTGCGCTCGATCGCTCTTGGCCAAGTTCAGAGGGATCACGCGAAGAAACTGCTCGTCAAGGAACTCAGGGTTTCGCTGCTCAATGGCCTGATTTGGGGCAGCGCCCTAGGCCTGATCGCCTACTGGCTCTACAGCAAGGTGTCCCTGGGCCTGGTGATGACCGCGGCTATGACCTTGAACCTCACGCTCGCCGCGACCGCCGGAGTACTCATACCGCTCACGATGATGCGCCTCGGCCGCGATCCCGCGCTCGGCTCGTCGGTCTTGATCACGGCCATTACTGACAGCGGCGGATTCTTCATCTTTCTGGGACTGGCGACACTGTTCCTCGTGTGAAGGGCTACGCGCCGAACGCGGCTTCTGCGGCGGCGATCGTGGCAGCGATGTCGGCCGCGGAATGAGCCGCAGAAACGAAGCCGGCCTCGTATGGCGAGGGAGCGAGGTAAATGCCCTTCTCGAGCATCGCGTGGAAAAAGCGCTTGAACGCGCCCACGTCGCACTGCATGACCTCGGCGTAGCTCGAAGGCGGCGTTTCGCGAAAATAGATGCCGAACATGCCTCCCACCGATTGCGCCGAAAAGGCCACGCTGCGCCGGCGCGCCGCAGCCGCCAGTCCTTCGCACAGGGAGCGCGTGGCGGTCGCGAGGCGCTCGTAGAAGCCAGGGGCCTGCAACTTGCTCAGAGTCGCGAGCCCGGCAGCAACCGCGAGAGGATTGCCCGAGAGCGTCCCGGCTTGGTACACGGGGCCCAGGGGTGCGATGTTCTCCATGACGTCGCGGCGGCCACCGAACGCGCCCAAAGGCATCCCACCGCCGATGACCTTGCCGAGCGTGACCAAGTCCGCTCGAACGTCGTATAGCCATTGTGCCCCGCGCAAGCCGACGCGAAACCCGGTCATTACTTCGTCGAATATGAGCAGAGCACCGTGGCGCGTACACAGCTCCCGCAAGCGCTCGAGGAATCCGGAAAACGGGGCGACAAGATTCATGTTTCCTGCGACGGGCTCTACGATAACGCAGGCCAGGTGCCTGCCGTGCTCAGCGAATACCCCATCCAGAGCGGCTACGTCGTTGTAATCGAGGACCAGCGTCTGGGCGGCGGTCTCCGCGGTGACGCCCGCCGAACTCGGATGACCGAGGGTGAGAGCGCCGGAGCCTGCTTTCACCAGGAGGCTGTCCGCATGCCCGTGATAGCACCCCTCGAACTTCGCGATATGGCTGCGACCAGTAGCGCCTCGCGCAAGTCTCAAGGCGGACATCGTCGCCTCGGTCCCAGAGCTGACTAGGCGCACCAGCTCGAGCCCGGGCACAATGCCCGCGAGCAGCTCCGCCAGCTCGGCTTCCGAAGCCGTCGGCGCGCCGAAAGAGAGTCCGCGCGCCGTCGCAGCCTGCACTGCCGCGACCACATCGGGATCCGCGTGGCCGAGGGCCAGCGGCCCCCAGGAGCCTACATAGTCGATATACGCTCGGCCGTCTGCGTCCCAGATGCGGCTCCCTTCGCCATGCTCGATAAAACGTGGCGTCCCGCCCACGGCGCGAAACGCCCGTACTGGCGAATTCACCCCACCAGGGATGAGCCGGCGCGAGCGCTCAAACAAGAGATCGTTTCTCGACGTCATGGGCGTTGAACAATCCTGCGAACTCCCGGGCGCGATACTCGATGTTCGACGCTTCGAATAAAGCACTGATCACCGCAACCGAGTCGGCTCCGGCGTCGATCAAGGTTCGCGCGTTGTCCAGCGTGATCCCTCCGATAGCCACGATCGGACAGGCGAAGCGCATTTTTGCCTCGCGGAACAACGACAATGGCGCTCGTATCGCCCAGGGTTTGGTAGTCGAAGGGAATGCGCTCCCAAAGGCGACGTAGTCGGCGCTCGCCTCGCGAGCCGCGAAGGCGAGATCGAGTCGGTCGTAGCAAGACGCTCCCAGAAGCTTGCTCTTTCCCAATCGCGCGCGCGCAGCTGTTATCGCAATATCGTCTCGGCCGAGGTGCACGCCGTCGGCGTCCAGCGACTCCGCCAGAGCGAGGTCGTCGTTTACGATCAGCGGGATCCGGGCCGCCCGACACAGCGGTAGCAGGGCCGCGCCCTGCTCGCGGCGCAGCGCCGCGTTGCCTGTCTTGTTGCGGTACTGGACCACGCGAGCCCCCCCCGCGAGGGTCATGCGCACCTTGCGCACTAGGTCGCCGGTATCGGGCTCGTCCGGGGTGACGACGTACAGACCTCTGAAGTGCGAGTCCGCCGGCCGATCAGCGCTTGAAGGTGCCCGGTTCATCCATCTCCCTTGCCCAGAAAAGCCTGTCGGGGATGTATTGCCCCATCCCCGGGCGAAAGCCGGCATTGAGGGTCTGCCACGTGTATTCCTGCGCTTCGCGTACCGCGTCGGGCAACTCCAGGCCGTTGGCGAGCGTCGCGGCAATCGCGGCCGCGAGCGTGCAACCCGAGCCGTGATAAGTCTCCGGGAGTCTTTCCCAGCTGTCAGTGCGCACGACTCCCTCGGTGCCGTAGAGGGTGTTGACTACCTGCGGCGTGTTTTCGTGCGTTCCTGTGATCAACACGTATTCGCACCCTAGCGCCAAGAGCTTTTCAGCCGCGCTGGCGAGCGCAAGCTCGTCTTCGTCGTCATCCGACTGAGCGAGCCGACGGGCTTCGCGGCTGTTCGGGGTGAGGATCGTCGTCTGAGGCAGCAGCAACTCACGCATCGTCCCGATCATGTCTTCAGTCGCGAGCTCGTCGCCCCTTCCGGAAGCCAGCACGGGGTCGAAGATGAGGGGAACGTCCGGGTAGTCGGAAACGACCTCGGCGATCGCGGCGATATTTTCGATGCTGCCCACTACGCCGATTTTGAATGCAGCCACCGGCATGTCCTCCAGGACCAGCCGCGCCTGATCGACGACCCAGTCCGAGTCTATGGCCTGCAGATTTTCGACGCCTGCCGTGTCCTGGACGGTGATGGCGGTGATCACCGACAGCGCGTGGCAACCCATGGCCGCCAGGGTCAGGAGATCAGCCTGCACTCCTGCACCTCCGGTGGGGTCCGCGGCCGCGAAGGCCAAAACGATAGGAGGGGAGGACATAGCAGCGAAGTACCGGTGGGTGGCAGGCGGCTCGCCGCTCGGGTTATGATGCAACGGCTCATTGTAACCTATCCCAACCTAATGACGGAAAAGCAAGAATTCAGAACTTGGATGTGCCTGATCTGCGGCTTCATCTACAACGAAGCCGAAGGGCTTCCGGAGGAGGGCATTCCAGCCGGGACTCGCTGGGAGGACATCCCGTTGAACTGGTCCTGCCCTGAATGCGGGGCGCGAAAAGAGGACTTCGAGATGGTCGAACTCTAGCTCCGGGCACGCCTTCTGCTATACCCAAAGGGAGACGGGTAAACCCCCGAAGGCTGATCTTTAGGGCGTTTCTCAACTACTCCGTACAAGACTTTGTTTTGACTGGACTTGGCTGTATAGTGTAAGAAAGCAGACTAGGTGCAGCTAGGCCAACGTCATATCGGGAGTCCGACGAAGTTGTCGGGATCAGCACAAACAGGGGCAGCGGGAGAACGCGTGAGCGAAACGGCGAACCTGGGAGGGGTCAAGGTGATGGTGATCGACGACTCGAACACCATACGACGCAGCGCCGAGATTTTCCTCGTCCAAGCTGGGTGCAAAGTGATTCTGGCTGAGGACGGCTTCGACGCGCTTGCAAAGATCTCGGATCACCAGCCCGATGTCATCTTCGTGGACATTCTGATGCCGCGGCTGGATGGATACCAGACTTGCGCTCTCATCAAGAAAAGCCCGAGATTCGCGAGTACCCCCGTCATCATGCTCTCCTCGAAGGACGGACTGTTCGATCGGGCCCGCGGGCGGATGGTGGGTTCAGACGAATACCTGACGAAGCCTTTCACGAAGGACAGCCTGTTGAAAACAGTGGGCGCGCACGCGCCTGTACGCACCTAGGAGGTTCGCTATGGCCGTAAAGAAGATTCTGATCGTGGACGACTCGCCGACCGACCGGCAATTTTTCATGGAAACCCTGTCCAAGAGCGGGTTCCAGTGCGTGACGGCGGAGAGCGGCGACGAAGCGATTGCCAAGTCGAAGTCGGAAAAGCCCGATCTGATCCTCATGGACGTCGTGATGCCCGGCACCAACGGATTTCAGGCGACGCGTGCCATAACTCGCGACGAGGCTACCAAGCATATTCCCGTGATCGTCGTCACCAGCAAAAATCAGGAGACCGATCGCGTCTGGGGCATGCGGCAAGGGGCGAAAGACTACCTAGTGAAGCCGATCGACGCCAAGGAACTCATCGCGAAAATCGCAGCGATCAAATAGGACCTCACGGTGGCAAAGCAGATCAGTCTTCGCGAATTTCAGCAGGGACTCGCCCAGAGACTGCGCGAGGCTCAGGCCGAGACCGAGCCGACGTCGCGACTGGGCGTCCAGGCCGGCAGCGGCAACTGGCTGCTCAGACTTGACGACGCTGGCGAAATGCTCCCGCTTCCCGAAATTTCCAACGTCCCGCTCACTCGGCCATGGTACCTGGGCCTCGCCAATATCCGCGGAGTGCTCGCGAGCGTGGTCGATTTTTCCGCTTTTGCCGGAGGGGAAGCGACGACGCGGACGCCCGACTGCCGCTTGCTTCTCATCGCGGAGCGATTCCAATCGTTTAGCGGCCTCGTCATCAGCCGGATGCTGGGCCTGAAGAACGTGCAGACGATGCAGACGGTGCAGGAAGCGACCAAGCGGCCCTGGATCGCCGGCGCGTTCCGCGACGATGAAGGCCGTTTGTGGCATGAACTGGATATCGGCGCCTTGGTGGCGCACGAGGATTTTCTTCACGTGGGCGTCTGAGACGCTTCCACGGCAACCTGAGTCCTACAGGAGGGACCCATGGCATTTCTGAGACTGCCGACCAAGACGGCGATGGCAACTACCAAGAAGGCTGCGGCGCCTGCGCCGCAAACCCCGCGCGCAGTCCCCAAGGCCGTTCCGAAGGCTCTTATCAAGCCCCTGCCCGGTCCGACGACCGTCGCCGAGGGCCCGAAGCGCCGCGTCGCGGGCATGGGCGCGATTCGCGTCGGCCAGCAGTACATCATCCTTGGTGTAATTTTTGCGATCCTGTTCGTTGCTGCGGCAATAGTCGTGTTTAACGACAACCGGGAAGCAACGTATGGCACGGTTTACGTGTCGACATCGGCCCAAATGCGGATGCTGACCCAGCGCATCGCCAAAGCCGCGCAGACCGGCCTTATCGGTGCCCCCGATGCTTTCAAGCAATTGCAGCAGTCGCGCGACGAATTCAATGCCGCGCTCAAACTGCTGGCCCAGGGCGGACAGGCCGGGGATGTCGCTCTCCCGCCGACTTCCGATACCGTCAAGCCCCAGCTAATCGCGCTCGCCAAGGAGTGGGAGAAGACCGACAAGAGCGTGCAGTTGGTACTCACGCAGAGCAAGAACCTAATCGGGCTTGCAAGCGCGGTGCGCCAAATCAACGCCAACAACCCCGTGCTGCTTGATTTGGCCGAGCAAATCCAGGCCCTCAAGCTGCAATCTCAGGCGCCTGCGCGTGAAGTCTCGCTCTCCGGTCAGCTGGTCATGTTGACCCAGCGGCTCGCGCGAAACGCTAACGCCATGCTGGGCGCGGACGTCATCGACCCGGAAGTCGCGTTCCTGATGGGCAAAGACACCACGACGTTCCGCGAGCTGCTCCAGGGCTTGACCAAGGGAAGCGACGTGCTGCGGGTCGCGGCGGCAAAGGATGCCGAGCAGCAGGCGAAGCTCGGAGAGCTGGATAAGGCGTATCAAGAGTTCCAGGGCGCTGTGGCCTCGATTCTCGGCAACCTTCAGGCTCTGGTAAATGCGAAGCAGGCCGGACGCCGGGTGGTGGACGACTCCGAGCCGCTGCTTGCCGCTTCGCAAAAACTGGCCGACGCCTATGAGCAGGAGCTCGGTGGGCGCACGATCAACTTCGCGATCCTTGCCCTGTTGATTCTGGCGGGGATCATCGATATCGCTCTCGTCGTGCTCGTGTACTTGGGAGATACCCGGCGCCGTGCGGACGAAGCGGAGCGCCAGCGTGCCGAAACCGAGAGCACCAATCGTTCGAACCAGGACGCGATTCTGCGGCTGATGAACGAGATGGGCAACCTCGCGGAAGGCGATTTGACTGTAAAGGCGACGGTGACCGAGGAAATCACCGGCGCCATCGCGGACTCGGTGAACTTCACGATCGACGAGCTCCGTGGCCTAGTCGGCCGCATCAACGCGGCCGCCGCACAGGTGACGACCGCGACGGAATCCGCGCAGCAGACCTCGGTGCAGCTGCTCGCCGCCGCCGAGAAGCAATCGGTCGAGATTCGCCAGACCAGTGCATCGGTGCTGAGCATGGCGCGGGCGATGAACGAGATGTCCGAAAGCGCGTCGCAGTCGGCTAGTGTGGCGCGCCAATCTCTTGCGGCCGCACAGAAAGGGACGCAGGCGGTGCAGAACTCGATCTCGGGCATGAACGAAATTCGCGAGCAAATCCAGGAGACTTCCAAGCGCATCAAGAGACTCGGCGAGTCCTCGCAGGAGATCGGTGAAATCGTGGAGCTGATCTCGGACATTACGGAGCAGACGAACGTGCTGGCCTTGAACGCCGCGATCCAGGCAGCCTCTGCGGGTGAAGCAGGGCGCGGCTTCACTGTGGTCGCGGAAGAAGTGCAGCGCCTCGCGGAGCGCTCGGCCGAGGCGACCAAGCAGATCGGGGCGATCGTGAAGACGATTCAGACCGACACGCAGGACGCGGTCTCTGCTATGGAAAAGAGTACGCAGGGCGTGGTCGAAGGGGCGAAGCTCTCGGACGCCGCAGGCCAGGCGCTTTCGGAAATCGGCTCGGTGTCGCGACAGCTCGCGCAGTTGATCGAAGGCATCACCACGACCACCGAGCAGCAGGCGAAGTCCGCAAACGACGTAGCGACCAGCATGCAGGATATCTTGAACATCACGCAACAGACGACCGAAGGCACCAAGCGAACCGCCGTGTCGATCGGCCAGCTCGCAGAGCTCGCCAAGGAGCTCAAGGGCTCGGTTTCTGGCTTCAAGATCGCCTGATGCGGTGAGCAAGGTCGGGAGCAATGACTGCACGCGCCGAATTCGACGTCGGCCCGCTCTCGTGGGTCAAAGGCGAGATCGATCATGCGATCGAGCACGCCCAGGAGGCGTTGCGCGCGTTCGCGGCGAATAGCGCCGATCCCCGGCAGCTGAAGTCGAGCCAGACGCACCTGCACCAGGCGCACGGCGCGCTTTCGATCGTCGGCCTGGAAGGGATCACGCGCGTTTCCGAAGAGCTCGAAGGTCTGCTCGGCGCGATCGAGAAGGAAGGTTCGCTAAGAAAGGCGGATGTCTTCGGGCTGGCGGAGCGCGCGCTGGGTGCAATCCGCGTCTATCTCGATCAGCTGATGGCGGGCAAACCCAATCAGCCCCTGCGGCTCTTTCCTCTGTACCGCGACGTGGTCAGCGCGCGGGGCGGACGCGCCGAACCCACCGATCTGTACTATCCGAACCTCTCCTTTCGCCCGCCCAAGCGCGACAGAAGTATCGGAATCTTGAAGCCGGGCGAATCAGAGAAGTCCCTACGCGAGCAGCGCGGGCGCTACCAGCGCGGCCTGCTGAAATGGCTGAAGAACGACGCGAGCGGCGCCGAAGACATGCGCGCCGCAGTCGAAGCGGTCGAAGCGATGCAGGGTCCGGGCGCGCAGCGCGCGTTCTGGTGGGTGTCGCTTGCCTTCTTCGACGCGCTTGCCCAGCAAGCCTTGCCCGCAGACCTGGACCCCAAGCAGCTTTGCAATCACATCGAACAGCAGATCAAGCGCCTGGTGGACGGAGCGCCTACCGTGGCCGAACGGCAGATGCGCGAGGTCCTTTACTACGTGGCGCAGGCAAGGCCCGTCACCGAACGGATACGCCAGGTGCAGGAAGGGTACCACCTCGCCCAGAGCATTCCGCAGGCCGACGATGAAGGCGCGGGGGCCGAAGAGTCGACGGCCCTGAAGGCAGCGCGCGAGCATCTCGCTCACGCGAAGGATGCTTGGAACAGATTTGCGTCGGGCAATGCCGCGGCGCTCACGCCCTTTCGCGACAGCTCCGAAGGGCTCAAGGGAAGTGCCGCGCAACTGGGCAACGAGGACTTGGCCGCTCTTTGCGGAGCGGTTGCGGAGATGGCCGCGTGGCTGGGCTCCAACGCCCAGGGCATGAGCGAAGCGATAGCGCTCGAGGTCGCCACGGTGCTCCTGCTGCTGGAAAACGCGCTCGCGGGCACGCCTCAGTCCTCGGAAGAGTTCGCACAGCAGGCCCGGCTGCTGTGCTCGCGCCTCAGGGACGGCATGGAGGGCAAGCTCCAGGCCAAGGGCCCGGATATTCCGCTGCTCGACGAGATGTCGCGAAAGGCGGCTGAGCGCCTGGTCATGAATCAGGTGGTCTTCGAGATGCAGGCCAACCTGCGAACGATCGAGCAGGTGCTCGACGGGTTCTTCCGGAACCCGTCGGAACGCAAGGAGCTCGCGTCACTCGATAAACCCATGCGCCAGCTGCTCGGCGCCCTGGAAATGCTGGGCGAAAAACGCGCCCAGGAGACGCTCGCTACCACCGTCGAGGAGATTCGGCGCCTTTCGGGCGCCGGCTACCAAGCTGGCCCTCAGGAATTCGACCGCATCGCGCAGATTCTTTCGGGTTTGGGCTTCTACATCGAGGGGCTGGCCCACGGCAGCGCCGATTTCGAGGCCGCGATGCGGCCGATCTCGGCGCCCGAGAGGGAGGAAGGCGAAGTCGCGCAGCAGACGACCGTGGAAGCGCACATCGCGGAGCAACAGCGCGAGACGGCGGATCTGTACGAAGAATGGAAAGACAAACCCGAAAATACCGAACTGCGTGCGGAGCTGAAGAAGAATCTAGCCGCGCTGCAGAAGGATGCCGGCTTGGTCGCGGACCAGAAGCTCGAGGCTTCTGCGGCCGAGGCGCTGAAGGCCCTCGACAAGTCGGCCACCATGCCGCTCACCCCGTTTTTGAAGGACGCCATCGAGAAGGCCACGTCGACGTCCGCGCCCTCTCCGTCCCCCGAAGCCGCAAAGCTCATCGACGCAAGCGCCGAGGCGGTCGACGCCGAGCTTCTTGGGGTGTATCTGGAGGAATCCGACGAGGTTCTGGCTACCATTCGCGAGCAACTCGAGATCGTGCGCGAGCATCACGCCAACAAGGATGCGCTCGTCACCATCCGCAGAGGGTTCCACACGCTGAAGGGCAGCGGACGCATGGTCGGACTCATGCGCTTGGGCGAGGCCGCGTGGGCGATCGAGCAGACGATGAACGCCTGGCTGCAGGATGAGCGCGCTGCGACACCGGCGCTCCTGCAGCTGATTGGCCTGGCGCACGAATACTTTTCGGACAACGTGCAGCGGCTGAAGGCGGGTGAAAGCTCGAGTGACGAGCGCTCGCTCGTGGTCGCCGCCGAACGCGTCCGCCGAGGAGAGGCGCTGGAGCGGACTGGCGAGACGGCATCCGTGGATTCCTCGGCGGGCGAGCTCGCCGTGCGGTCCGATGCACCTGCGCCCGAAGCGCAGGCCGAACCCGAGGAATTCGTCCAGCTCGGAGCGCACCGGGTCTCGGCCACGCTGTTCACCATCTTCTCCGGCGAGGCCCGGGCGCATATCGCGGTGATCAAGGAAGAGCATGAAACCCTGCGCCAGCACGGCATCGTGAGCGACGCCCTGCTGCGCGCGGTACACACTCTTGCGGGCACTGCGGGAACGGTGAAGATCTTGCCGCTCTCGGATCTGGGGTACTCGCTCGAGCGCGCGTTGCAAGTGCTCGCGGCGAGCGAGCTCTCCGAGGGAGAGCAGCTGCTCGTCGGCGAGGCGATCGACACGCTGGAAGCGATGGTCGCAGGCGTGGTGGAGCTGCGCGTCCCGCAGCCCGTGCCGGCGCTAATCGCGCTGCTCGATCGCGTGGGTGAAAGCGTAGAAGCGGCTCCGCGCCCGCCCGCGCAGGAGCCCGCGGTCGAGGCTCCGGCCGCGTACGCGAGCGAAGCGGAGCCCGAGCAAGCCGAGGCACCCGCGGGCGAGGCCGCGGCGGCGGAAGGCAGCCCGGAGGACCTCGACTTGGAGATCACGCTCGAACGCCGCCAGCGCCGGCTCGACGACGACCTCGACCCGGAGCTCATGCAGATCTTCCTCGACGAGGCGCACGAGTTGGTGCCGGCGGTCGGCGCTGCGATGCGCGACTGGCGCGACAGTCCGGACAATCCGACCCTCGGCCAGGCCCTCCAGCGGGTCCTGCATACCCTGAAGGGAAGCTCGCGCATGGCCGGAGCCATGGCGATGGGCGAGCTCACCCACCACATGGAGACGCGCGTCGAGAACGCGCTTGCGGTCAAGACGCTGCCTGCGGCGCTGTTCGAAGACCTGGAGACGTCCTGGGACCGCATGGGAGTCCTGTTCGATCGCCTGCAGAAGTCGGGCGGCGTGGAAACCGGTGCGCCCGCTCCCGAAGCGCAGTCGGCGGCGACCGCCGCGCGACCGGCGCCCACGGTCAAGCCGATCCCGCCCAAACCCACTCCCGCCGCGGCGCCCCAGGAGGTCAAGGCGTCAGCGGCTCCGAAACCTGTGCCGCCTTCCGAGCGCGAAATGCAGCCCAAGGCACTCCTGCGGGTGCGCGCCGACGTCGTCGACCGGTTGGTGAACGAGGCCGGCGAGGTGGCGATCGCGCGCAGCCGGATCGAGGGCGAAATGCGCACCCTCAAGGGGGCCATGCAGGAGCTGACCGACAACGTCTTGCGCCTGCGCGCGCAACTGCGCGAGATCGAGATCCAGGCGGAGTCGCAGATGCAGTCGCGCCTCGAGATGGCCAAGGAGACGCAGCGCAACTTCGACCCGCTCGAGTTCGACCGGTTCACCCGATTCCAGGAGGTGACCCGCCTGATGGCCGAGAGCGTCAGCGACGTTTCGACGGTCCACAGCAACCTGGTCAACACGGTCGACGAGACCGAGAAAGCGCTGCTCGCGCAGGCGCGACTGAACCGCGACCTGCAGCAAGACCTCATGCGGGTGCGCATGGTGCCCTTCGGCAGCCTGCAGGAGCGCCTCTACCGCATCGTGCGGCAAACCGCCAAGGAGGTGGGCAAACGCGCCAACCTCGACATCAGGGGTACCCAGGTTGAACTCGACCGCTCGGTGCTCGAGCGCATTACCGGTCCCTTCGAGCACTTGTTGCGCAACGCGGTCGCCCACGGCATCGAGACGCCGGAAATACGGCGCGCCGCCGGCAAGGCCGAGATCGGCGAGATCCGACTCGACCTGAAGCAGGAAGGCAACGAGGTTCAGCTTGCGCTGTCCGACGACGGGGCCGGGCTCAACATCGAGCGCATCCGGGAGAAGGCGATCGAGAAGGGGATGATGCAGCCGAACGCGAACCTCACCGAATCGGAGATCGCGGACTTCATCTTCCACGCCGGATTCTCCACCGCCGAGGAGGTCTCGCAGCTCGCCGGACGCGGCGTCGGCATGGACGTGGTGCGCAACGAGGTTGCGGCGCTCGGCGGGCGCGTCGAGATGCGCTTTACCAAGGGGCAGGGAACCAAGTTCACGATCTACCTGCCCCTCACGCTCGCCGTCACTCAGACGGTCCTGGTGAGGGCGGGCGCCCGCACCTACGCGATCCCCGCAGTAATGGTCGAGCAGGTGCTCCAGCTCAGGCAGGAGCAGCTGGTTGCAGCGTACGCGCAGCGCCAGACCGAGTGGCAGGACCGCCACTATCCGTTCCACTATCTGCCTCACCTCCTCGGGCACCCCGAGGCGGTCGCCGAGCAGAAGCGCTTCTCGCCGACGCTCTACCTGCGCAGCGGTACGAACTCGATCGCGCTGCACGTCGATGACATGGTCGGCAGCAACCAGGAAATCGTGGTGAAAACGATCGGCCCGCAGTTGCAGCGGATCGCGGGCATCACGGGCGCCACGGTGCTCGGCACCGGCGAGATCGTGCTCATCCTCAATCCGGTGCAGCTTGCCCTGAAGGAGGTTGCGGTCCGTCCCGCGATCGTTCACGAGGCGCCGAAGCCGCAGGCCGCTGCGACGCAGCCCACCGTGATGGTAGTCGACGACTCGCTCACCGTGCGCAAGGTCACCGGACGCCTGCTCGAGCGCCAGGGCTATCTGGTCGTCACGGCGCGCGACGGCGTCGAGGCAATGGAGAAGCTGCAGGAGCTGGTGCCCGACGTCATGCTGGTCGACATCGAGATGCCGCGCATGGACGGCTTCGATCTCACGCGCAACGTTCGCGCCGACGCGCGCCTCGCCCGGGTGCCGGTCATCATGATCACCTCGCGAACGGCCGACAAGCACCAGAACTACGCAAAGGAAATCGGCGTGAGCCACTTCCTGGGCAAGCCCTATCAGGAAGACGATCTGCTGGACAAGATCTCGGGATTCCTGAAGGACCGCAGGGCCGCGGCCTGAGTCCGCGCGGCCGGCGAGCCGGTGAGCACGCGCGAAATTGTGCGGGATACCCCGGAGGTTTAGAATAGAGCATCGTCCATGGCTCAGGTCAATCTCACCAATCACTTCCTGATCGCCATGCCCAACATGGTCGATCCCTACTTTGCGCGCACGCTGACGCTGATCTGCGAGCACAGCGACCAGGGTGCGCTCGGAGTCGTGGTAAACCGCCCCATAGAAATGACCCTCGGCGCGCTGTTCGAACGGCTCAGCCTGCGGCTCGAGTCTGAGATCCTCGTGAACGAGCCTGTCTACTTCGGCGGCCCGGTGCAGACAGATCGCGGCTTCGTGCTGCATCAGCCGCCCGGCAAATGGCAGTCGACGCTGTCGGTGGACGACAGGATCGGACTGACCACCTCGAAGGACATTCTCGAGGCGGTCGGGCAGGGTGGCGGGCCCGGCAAGATCCTGGTCACGCTCGGCTATTCCGGCTGGGCGGCGGGGCAGCTCGAGAACGAGATCAAGCAGAACGCCTGGCTCACCGTCGAGGCCAAGGACGCCATCATCTTCGATACGCCCGCGGACGAGCGACTGCCTGCGGCCATGAAGCTGCTCGGGATCGACTTCGCGAAGCTCTCGGAGGAGGCAGGGCACGCGTGAATCAGGCGGCCGTGGCTCCGTCGAAGGTCTCCGGCCACACCATCCTAGCTTTTGATTTCGGAGCGCGTTGGATCGGCGTCGCGGTGGGGGACACCGAGACGCGGATCGCGAGCCCGCTGGGCATGCTCGAAGCCGAGAGCTCCCGGCGACGCATCGCCGAAGTCGAGTCGCTCCTGCGCGAATGGCGTCCCGGGCGCCTGCTGGTCGGCCTTCCGCTTGCGATGGACGGGAGCGAGCACGAAATGACGCGGCGAGCGCGCCGCTTCGCCCGGCAGCTGGAGGCGCGGTTCCGGCTGCCGGTGGAGTTGGCCGACGAGCGTTTGAGCTCGGCTTCCGCGCGGGAGAGCCTGCGAGAGCGCGGCAAGGGCGGGCCCGAGCACAAGCGCGACGCGCACGCCCTCGCGGCGAAGATCATCCTGCAAGGCTACCTCGATGAATCTCCCCGACGCTGAAGCGCTTTGCCGAGAGCTCGCGGGCAAACTGCGCGGGAACGTGTCGCAATCCACGGGCCTGGTCGGCATTCGCACGGGCGGCGCGTGGCTCGCCGAACGCCTGCATCGGGAGCTGGGGCTCTCGACGCCCGTGGGCTCGCTCGACATCTCGTTCTACCGCGACGACTTCGACTCCGCCGGCCTGCGGCATCAGGTGAAGCCTTCCCAGATTCCTTTCGACGTCAACGGCCGCCACATCGTCGTGGTCGACGACGTGCTCTACACCGGGCGCACGGTGCGCGCGGCGATGAACGAGCTTTTCGACTACGGCCGCCCGGGGAAGATCGAGCTGGCGGCGCTGGTCGATCGCGGCGAGCGGCAGCTGCCGATCGCCGCCCAGTACGTCGGCGCCACGCTGGCTGTGCCGGCCGGGAAGCTCCTGCGCCTCGCGCGCGACGAACGCGGGCATTTCTCCTTGCGGCTCTTCGATGCGAAACCCGCAGCTTAACGGCGACGGCACGCTGCAGCACCTGCTGACGATCGAGGGGCTCCCGCGCGAGGTGCTCGTGCGCATCCTCGACACGGCGGCCTCCTTCGTGGGGGTGGCCGACCGCGAGGTCAAGAAAGTTCCGCTCCTGCGCGGCAAGTCGATCTTCAACCTGTTCTTCGAGCCCTCGACCCGCACGCGAACCACCTTCGAGATCGCCGCGAAGCGCCTTTCGGCCGACGTCATCAACCTGAACATCGCCGCCTCCTCGTCGAGCAAGGGAGAGACGCTGCTGGATACCGTCGACAATCTTTCCGCGATGCACGCCGACATGTTCGTGGTGAGGCATGCGTCGAGCGGCGCCGCCCACCTCATCGCGAGCCACGTCGCGCCGCACGTGCACGTGATCAACGCTGGCGACGGGCGCCACGCCCACCCGACGCAGGGACTGCTCGACATCTACACCATCCGGCACTACAAGAAGGATTTCTCCAGGCTGTCGGTGGCGATCGTCGGCGACGTGCTCCATTCGCGCGTCGCGCGCTCGCTGATCCATGCGCTTACCACGCTGGGGGCTCCGGACGTTCGCGTCATCGGACCGCGAACGCTGCTGCCGACCGGCGTGGAGGATCTGGGCGTATCGGTGCACCACGACATGCGCGAGGGCCTCGCCGGCTGCGACGTCGTGATGATGCTGCGGTTGCAGAACGAGCGGATGAAGGGACCGCTCCTGCCTTCGGCGCAGGAGTTTTTCAAGTCCTACGGCCTCACGCCGGCCAAGCTGGCCCTTGCCAAGCCCGACGCGATCGTCATGCACCCGGGGCCGATGAACCGCGGCGTCGAGATCGATTCCTCGGTCGCGGACGGGCCGCATTCGGTGATCCTGCCGCAGGTCACATTCGGCATCGCCGTGCGCATGGCGGTAATGAGCATCCTCGCGGGAAACTGACATGACGAAATTCAAGGCGCCGGCATTCGACCCGAAGGAGCTGCCCGAGACCTCGAGCACCGGCTATCCGGAGCCGTACAGAAGTCGCGTGGCGGGACGGCACCGCAGACGACTGGGCGACCATGCCGGCCTGAAGAATTTCGGCGTGAACCTCACCCGCCTCGATCCGGGCGCCGAGTCCTCGATGCGGCACTGGCACGTCAAGCAGGACGAATTCATCTACGTTGTGGAAGGAGAGATAACGCTTGTCACCGACGCGGGCCGGCAGAAACTCGGTCCGGGCATGGCGGCGGGATTCCCGGCGGGCAAGCCCGACGGGCACCAGCTCGTCAATGAGACGGACCGGCCCGTGCTCTATCTCGAGATCGGCGATCGCACCCTCGACGACAGCGCAAGCTATCCCGATGTCGATTTGGCGGTGCGCATGGTGGACGGAAAATGGGTCTTCACCCGCAAGGACGGAAGCTCCTTCAAGTGAGCACGGTCCACATCAAGGGCGGCCGGCTGATCGATCCGAAAACCCGCGTCGACGCGGAGCAGGACGTTTTCGTCGCGGAGGGGAAAATCGCCGCGCTGGGCAGGGCGCCCTCAGGATTTCGCGCCGCGCGTACCGTCGACGCGTCAGGCCTCGTCGTCAGCCCGGGCCTGGTGGATCTCTCGGCCCGGCTGCGCGAGCCCGGCTTCGAGTACAAGGCGACCCTCGAGTCGGAGATGCAGGCGGCGGCCGCCGGCGGCGTGACCAGCCTCGCCTGCCCCCCGGACACCGATCCGCCCTTGGACGAGCCGGGGCTGGTCGAGATGCTCAAGTACCGCGCCCGGAACCTGAACCTCGTGCACGTATATCCGCTCGGGGCGCTCACCTGGAAGCTCGCCGGCGAGCGGCTCACGGAGATGGCGGTGCTGCGCGACGCCGGCTGCGTCGCCTTTTCGCACGCGGATACGCCGATTCCCGACACCCAGATGCTGTGGCGCGCGCTGCAGTACGCGGCGACCTTCGGCATCTCCGTATGGCTGCGGCCCCAGGACGGATATCTCGAGCGCGGCGGGGTCGCGCACGACGGCGAGGTGGCGACGCGCCTGGGCTTGCCGGGGATCCCCGCCTTTGCCGAGACCATCGCGCTGTCCACCATCCTGCACCTCGTGCGCGCGACGCGGGCGCGGGTCCACCTGTGCCGTCTGTCGACCGCCGAAGGCGTGTCGATGGTGCGCGCCGCCAAGCGCGAGGGATTGCCGGTCACCTGCGACGTAAGCGCCCATCACGCGCACCTCTCCGAGGTCGACCTCGGCTATTTCGACTCGCACTGCCACGTCGTACCGCCGCTCCGCAGCCTGCGGGACCGCGATGCGCTGCGGTCGGCGCTCGCCGACGGCACCGTCGACGCGCTGTGCTCGGATCATGCGCCAGTGGACGAGGACGCGAAACAGATCCCGTTCGCCGAATCCGAGCCGGGAGCGACCGGACTGGAGCTGCTCCTGCCTCTCGCTCTCAAGTGGGCGAAGGAGACGCAGGTCGCGCTGCCCGACGCGCTCGCGCGCGTGACCTCCGCGCCGGCGGCGATCCTGGGCGTTCCAGCGGGCGAGGTCGCCGTGGGCGGCGAGGCGGACCTGTGCGTCTTCGACGCCGACGCGCACGTCAGGATCACCGCAGACTCCTTGAAGAGCCAGGGCAAGAACACCCCCTTCATCGGCTACGAACTCCCCGGCCGGGTACGCTACACGCTGGTCGGTGGGCAGATCGTCTACGAGGCCTAGCTCCCTCCGGGCAGCAGGCGGGCGACGTTGTCGAGAAGAATGAGCGCGATCTGCGCCACGAGCAGCACGAACAGGGGCGACAGATCCACGTTGCCGATCGGCGGGACGAAGCGACGGAACACGGCGTAGAACGGGCGCGTGAGGGCGTCGAACACCGGCGCGAGGGGGGCGCGGGGGTTGACCCAGCTGATCACCACCTGGACGACGATCACGCCGATCAGCAGGTACAGCGATGCCCGCAGGAGTTCCATAGCCGCGAGAGTGAAGAGCATGCCTGCGGCGATGCCGGGCGCTCCCGCAAGAGAGAAGCCGCGCAGCCGGTACAGAAGGACCAGCATTAGGGCCTCGGCGAACCACGCGATCAACATCGTCGCCAGGTCGAGGCCGAACAGTCCGGGCACCACGCGACGCACCGGCTTGACGATCCAGTCGGTGAGGGCGGAGACGAACTGGCCGACCGGATTGCGGAAAGGGGCGCGCAGCCACTGCATGTAGAAGCGCAGCAGCAGCGCGTACACGAATACGCCGAACGCGGTCTGAATCAGCAGGTGGCCAATCTGGCTAAGCATCTTGTGCGCCTCCGCGTCATTCCTTGCCCAGCTCCTCTCCCAGCTCCTTGCCGCGCTCGTTCGCGGCGTGGATCGCGCGGATGATCGCCGCTTTCACTTCGTCCTTGGCCATGCTCGCGAGGGCCCGCTCGGTGGTGCCGCCCTTGGAAGTGACGCGCTCGCGCAGCACCGCGACCGGATCGGGGCTCGAGGCCGCCAGCTTGGCCGCGCCGCTGAAGGTGTCGAGCACCAGACGATGCGCAATCGCGACAGGCAGCCCCAGCTCGCCCGCGGCCTCCTCGACCGCCTCGATGAAATAGAACACGTACGCAGGGCCGCTTCCCGAGATCGCCGTCACCGCGTCCATCTGCGACTCGTCGGTTATCCACACGGTATCACCAACGGCGCCCAGAATGCGCTCGGTATGCTCGCGGTCCTCGCGCGTGACCGCCTTGGAGAACGGATAGAGTCCCGCGACGCCTTCGCCGATCATCGCCGGCGTGTTGGGCATCGCCCTCACCAGCCGCGTATGCCCCTTCATCCACTTGGAAAGGTTCGCGAGGCGCACGCCGGCCGCGATGCTGATGACCAGATTCGCGTTGTCGGCGATGCCGGATTTCGCCGCCGCCTCGCGCAGATGCTGCGGCTTGACCGCAAAAACGATGACGTCCCCGGGGCGCACGGCGTCCTTCGGCTTGTCGAAGCAGGTGACCCCGTACTTGTCGACGATCCTGCGGCGCGCATCGGCGCTGATCTCGACCACGCGTATGTCCTGCAGGGGAAAATCCTTGCGGAGCATCCCGCCGATCAGCGCGTCGGCCATGTTGCCGCCGCCGATGAAGGTGATTCTCATGACGTCCTTTCTCCAAAAATCGCGGTGCCCACGCGCACCAGGGTCGCACCCTCGGCGATCGCCGCGTCCATGTCCGCGGACATCCCCATGGACAGCGTATCCAGTGCGAGCCCGCCGCGGTTCAGCTCGTCGCGCAGCGCGCGCAGCTGCGCGAAGCGGCCGCGCTGAACGCGCTCGTCGGAAGTCGGCTCGGGGATGGCCATGAGCCCGCGCAACTTCAACCGCGGCAGATCCGCGACTTTTCTTGCGAGCGCCGCGATCTCCCCGGGAGCTGCGCCGCTCTTGCTGGCTTCGCCCGAGACGTTGACTTGGATGCACACTTGCAGCTCCGTCTGCTCCGGGTTGCGCGCCTGCGAGAGCCGCGCGGCGGTCTTCTCGCGGTCGATCGAGTGCACCCAATCGAAGTGCTCGGCGATCAGGCGCGTCTTGTTGCTCTGGATCGGACCGATATAGTGCCAGGTCAGTCCGAGCGAGCTCAGCTCCCGGATCTTCTCGACGCCCTCCGTGACATAGTTCTCGCCGAAATCGCTCTGTCCCGCGGCGGCGGCCTCGCGCACCGCGGCGCAGGCGAAGGTTTTGCTCACGGCGACCAGTCGCACAGAATCCGCGGGCCTTCCGGCCGCGCGCACCGCAGCCGCGATGCGCTGTCTCACTGCTTGCAAGTTCGCTGTAATTGAGGACATAATCAACGCAGCGATTGCCGAGCGCGACGAGTTCGAAAAGCCCCGCTCTTTCATTCGCTTAGGGCAGGGCTCCGGCCGCCCAATCCAAGGGGGATTATAGAGTGGATATCTCCGAACTCCTAGCCTTCGTCGTCAAGAACAAGGCCTCCGACCTGCATCTTTCCTCGGGGCTGCCGCCCATGATCCGCGTCCACGGCGACGTAAGGCGAATCAACCTGCCGGCGATGGAGCACAAGGACGTGCACGGCATGATCTACGACATCATGAACGACGGCCAGAGGAAGCACTACGAGGAGAACCTCGAGTGCGACTTTTCCTTCGCTATACCGGGGCTGGCGCGGTTCCGGGTCAACGCCTTCGTGCAGAACCGCGGCGCGGCCGCGGTCATGCGGACCATTCCCTCCAAGATCCTCTCGCTCGAGGAACTGCGGGCGCCCAAGATCTTCGCCGAGATCGCCGACCAGCCGCGCGGCATCGTGCTCGTGACCGGACCGACCGGGTCGGGAAAATCGACGACGCTCGCGGGCATGGTCAACCACATCAACGACAACGAGCAGGGCCACATCCTGACGATCGAGGACCCGATCGAGTTCGTGCACGAGTCGAAGAAGTGCCTGATCAACCAGCGCGAAGTCGGGCCGCACACGCTGTCGTTCTCCAACGCGCTGCGGTCCGCGCTGCGCGAGGACCCCGACGTGATCCTGGTGGGCGAGATGCGCGACTTGGAGACGATACGCCTCGCGCTGACCGGCGCGGAGACGGGCCACTTGGTCTTCGGAACGCTGCATACGAGCTCCGCGGCCAAGACCATAGACCGTATCGTCGACGTGTTCCCCGCGGCGGAGAAGGAGATGGTGCGCGCGATGATCTCGGAGTCCCTGCGCGCGGTGATCTCGCAGACGCTGTGCAAGACCAAGGACGGCTCGGGGCGCGTCGCAGCGCACGAGATCATGATCGGAACGCCCGCGATCCGCAACCTGATCCGCGAGAACAAGATCGCGCAGATGTATTCGGCGATACAGACCGGCCAGAACTTCGGAATGCAGACGCTCGACCAGAACCTGCAGGAGCTGGTGCGTCGCAACGTGATCTCGGCCGGGGAGGCGCGGGGCAAGGCCGCCAACAAGGACAATTTCCCCGGGTGAAGGCGTAGTACAACCCATTCGCAGAGGGCCGCATGGAACGCGAACAGGCAACCAAATTCATGTACGACCTGCTTCGGCTGATGCTGACGAAGAGGGCTTCGGACCTCTTCATCACGGTCGGCTTCCCGCCGGCGATCAAGATCGACGGCAAGATGACGCCTGTCTCGAACCAGCCGCTCACGCCGGCGCACACCGTCGACCTCGCCCGCTCGATCATGAACGACCGCCAGGCGGCCGAATTCGAGGCGAACAAGGAGTGCAATTTCGCGATCAACCCCGCCGGAATCGGCAGGTTTCGCGTCAACGCCTTTGTCCAGCAGGCAAACGTCGGCATCGTGCTGCGGGTCATCACGACCACCATCCCGAAGATCGAGGACCTAGGATTGCCGAGCGTGCTGAAGGACGTGATCATGACCAAGCGCGGCCTGGTAATCATGGTGGGCGCGACCGGCTCGGGGAAATCGACGACGCTCGCGGCGATGGTGGGCTTCCGCAACGAGAATTCCCAAGGGCATATCATCACCATAGAGGATCCGATCGAGTTCACCCATCCGCACAAGGGCTGCCTGATCACGCAGCGCGAAGTCGGCGTCGACACGCAGTCCTGGGAGAGCGCGCTCAAGAACACCCTGCGACAGGCGCCCGACGTTATCCTCATCGGCGAGATCCGCGACCGGGAGACCATGGAGCACGCGATCGCGTTCGCCGAGACCGGCCACCTCTGCCTGGCGACCCTGCACGCGAACAGCGCCAATCAGGCCCTGGACCGCGTCATCAACTTCTTCCCCGAGGAGCGGCGGCCGCAGCTGCTGATGGATCTGTCCCTCAACCTGCGCGGGATGATCTCGCAGCGCCTGATTCCGCTGAAGGAAGGCAAGGGCCGCTGCGCCGCGGTCGAGATCATGCTCAACTCGCCGCTCATCTCCGACCTGATCTTCAAGGGCGAGGTGCACGAGATCAAGGAGATCATGAAGAAGTCCCGCGAGCTCGGCATGCAGACTTTCGATCAGGCGCTGTTCGACCTGTTCGAGCTCGGCAAGATCAGCTACGAGGATGCGCTCAGGAACGCGGACTCCGTGAACGACCTGCGCCTGCAGATCAAGTTGCACTCTAAGGAAGCCAAGAACCGCGACGTCACGGCGGGCATCGAGCACCTGAATATCGTCTGACGCGGGGCGGCCGGTCCCGGTCTTCCCTCGTCTGGAGAGCGGCGCCGGCGCAGTCGCACGGCGGGTCCAGGCAGCCGCGCGGAGCGATCGCGGAGTCGATGGAATTTTTCCCTCGCAAGGAAGTTCGTAGCCGTGAATGCCGATGAACTGAAGTCCATCCAGGCTCCCCTGAAAGACCGCTATCGGAGCGACCCGCAGGCTGCGCTCATCACGCTGCGCGCCGAAGGCCGCATCGGCGAGGGCGTGAGCTGCAAGATCGAAACGGGCAAGGCCCTCGTCGTTGCAGGATTGCATCCCGCAACCGGTGGGGCCGGACACGCCGCGTGCTCGGGGGACATGCTGCTCGAGGCGCTGGTTGCCTGCGCGGGCGTGACGCTGAACGCCGTGGCTACGGCGCTCGGCATCGGGCTTCGCGATGCCTTCCTGCTGGCGGAAGGGGATCTCGATTTCCGCGGAACACTGGGCCTGTCCAGGGAGGTGCCGGTCGGCTTTCAGAGCATACGGCTGACGTTCACGCTCGACACGGACGCTTCCGAGGAGCAGCTCGCGACGCTGCTGCGCCTCACCGAGAGGTACTGCGTCGTCTATCAAACTCTCGCGCGTGCGCCGGCGATCGCCGTTACGCGCATCCGGAGCTGAGTGGCACTCTGCGCTTTTTCCGAGGTCGAGAACGTCGAGTTCGACGCGATGGTCGATTTTTTCCGCGCCGCGCCCGACGGGGTTCGGGTCGAGCATGCGGTCGAGGCGCGCGATGTCGGAACGGTATCCTGTCTGACCTGCCGCGGGCTCGAGCCGGCGGCCGTCTTCCGCCGGGCCGGTCGGGTGGGCGTCGGGCCGGCGGTCGGCGAGTCCCAGCTCGACGAGGTGCTCGCTCACATGGACGCTTGCCGCCAGCGGTACGTGGTGCCGGTCGCCCCGCAATCGCAGCCTCCGACGCTCGCGTCCTCGCTGGAAAGGCGCGGGTTCACGCGAGGCTACGCCTGGATGAAGTTCTGCCGCCCCTGCGCCGGCGCGCCCCAGGTCACCGGCGATCTGGAGGCTCGAGTCGTCGGTGCGAACCTCGCAGGCGAGTTCGGGCGCATCGTGGCTGCGGGCTTCGGCCTGCCGCCCTCTGCGGCGCCCTGGGTGGGCGCCCTAGCGGGCAGAGCGAACTGGGTGTGCGTCATGGCGTTTGACGCTGGCGCACCCGTCGCCGCGGGCGCCGCCCATATAGGCGGCGAGTACGCCTGGCTCGGCCTGGGCGCGACCCTCGCATCGCACCGCCGCCGCGGAGCCCAGAACGCATTGATCTCGCTCCGCCTCGCCGAGTCCGCCGCGCGCGGAGCGCGCGTGGCCGTCACGGAGACGGGCGAGCGCCTGCCGGACAAGCCGAGCGGCTCGTACCGGAACATCCTCCGCGCGGGGTTCGAGGAGGCGTACTTGCGGCAGAACTACCTGTCTCCTTCGACCTAGAAATCTCCGATGAACAAGACACGCCTCGAAGCGTTCAGCGACGGCGTCATCGCCGTCATCATCACCATCATGGTTCTCGAGATGAAGGTTCCGCACGGCGCCGACCCGCAAGCGCTCGTACCTCTGATCCCGGTGTTCCTCAGCTACGTGCTCAGCTTCGTCTACGTCGGCATCTACTGGAACAACCACCACCACATGTTCCACGCGGTGCACCACGTGAACGGCGCGACCCTGTGGGCGAACCTGCACCTGCTGTTCTGGCTGTCGCTGGTGCCTTTCGT
>DATEGT010000234.1:0-12299 GCA_035280025.1 Burkholderiales bacterium
CAAGGCCGGGACACGAAGGACTCGGCGTACTTCACCTCGGCCAACCGCGGCAAGAAGTCGATCACTGTCGATCTCTCGAGTGCGGCGGGCCAGTCAATCGTGCGGCGCCTGGCCGAGAAGAGCGATGTGCTGCTCGAGAACTACAAGTACGGCGACCTGGAGCGCTACGGGCTGGGTTATGCGCAGCTGAAGGACGTCAATCCGCGCCTCATCTACTGCTCGGTCACCGGTTTCGGGCAGACCGGCCCCTACCGCGAGCACCCGGGCTACGACTTCATGATCCAGGGCATGGGCGGCATGATGAGCGTCACCGGCGAGCCCGGCGCGGGGCCGCAGCGCGCCGGCGTGCCCGTGGCCGACATCATCACGGGCATGTACGCGTCGATCGCTGTCTGCGCCGCGCTCGTGCATCGCGCGCAAACGAGCAAAGGTCAGCACCTGGACCTCGCGCTGCTGGACTCCCAGATCGCGCTGCTCGCCTACCAGAACACCAACTACTTCGCGACCGGCAAGCCGCCACGCCGGATCGGCAACCTGCATCCCAATATCGTCCCGTACCAGCCGTTCCGGGCGGCTGACGGTGAGGTGATCCTCGCTTGCGGCAACGACAATCTCTTCCGCAAGTTCTGCGACGCCGCGGACTGTCCCGAGCTCGCCGACGATCCCCGCTTCGCGACCAACGGCAAGCGCGTCGAGAACCGGGACGAGCTCAAGCGCCTGCTGGACACGATCTTCGCCAGGCGCACGAAGCAGGAATGGGTCGAGCTGCTCGAGGCCGCGGGCGTGCCCAACGGGCCGATCAACGACATCGCGCAGGTGTTCGAGGAGCCGCAGGTGAAGGCGCGCGGCGTGAAGATAGAGCTCGACCATCCCGTCGCGGGAAAGCTGCCGCTGGTGGCGAGCCCGATGCGCTTCTCGGCGACGCCGCTCGAGCACAGGCTCGCCCCGCCGGTGCTCGGCCAGCACACCGAGGAGGTGCTGCGCGAGGTGCTGCGGCTGGACGGCGGCGCGATCGCCAGGCTGCGCGCGGACGGCGTGATCTAGCATGGCGCCGCCGAACAAGCGCCAGGCGACCGTCACCGCGGCCGTCATGGTGGCGGGCGCGCTCGCCTGGATCGCCGGGATCTGGGCGTCGGGACTGGAGGGCGCGCACGGGTTCTTCGGGCCCGGGCCGCTGATCGCCGACGCCAACCTGATCCTGGAAGTCTTCCTCGTCGCCGGGGTCAGCTACGGCTTCGTGCTCGCGCGCCGCGGCAACATCGACGCGCACCAGGTCAACCAGACCACCTGGGTGGCGCTCAACCTGGGATTGATCGCGCTGGTCATGGCCGGGTCGATGCAGGACGCGAGAATCGCCAGGACCGCGGACCTCGCCGACTGGCGCATCGGCGTGACCTGGCTGCACGCCGCGGTCGGCTCGCTGACCGCGCTCGCCGGGCTGTGGATCGTGCTGCAGATGAACGAGCTGCTCCCGCCGGGCCTGCGCGTGGCCGGATGGAAGAACCTGATGCGCGCGGCGCTCGCGGGGTACTGGCTGACGGCGCTGCTCGGTTTCGCCACCTACTATTTCTGGTATATAGCCTAGATGCGCCTCCTGCCCGTTCTGCTCTGCCTGCTGCTCCTCGCCGCGCCCGCCGCTGCGGAAGAGGGCGCGAAGCCGGAGATCAACCGGCCCTACGTGGTCGACACCGACGTCGCGCGCTGGAACCGGACCTTCGAGAACGAGCGCAGGGAGGTCTACGTCAAGCGCGACGCGATCGTCGCCGCGACGGGCGTGAAGCCGGGCATGACGGTCGCCGACATCGGCGCGGGAACGGGCCTGTTCACGATGCTGTTCGCCGACGCGGTGAAGCCGGGCGGCAGCGTCTACGCGGTCGACATCTCGCCCGCCTTCGTCGATTACATCCGGGAAACGGCGAAGAAGCGGCGGGTGCGCAACGTCACCGCGATCGTCAACGACGGGACCGAGGTGCAGCTCCCCGACGCCTCGGTGGATCTCGTCTACCTGAGCGACGTCTACCACCACTTCGAGCACCCTGCGGAGACGCTCGCGTCGATCCGCAAGGCGCTCAAGCCCGGCGGCCGCATGGTGGTGGTCGACTACCAGCGCATCCCGGGAGTGACCCCGCCCGCGCGCATCGCGCACCTGCGCCTGGACAAGCAGGCCGCGATCGACGAGATCGAGGCCGCGGGGTTCGCGCTCCTCGAGGAGAAGAAGAGGTTCCTGCGCGAGAACTACTTCGTGGTGTTCACACGAAAGTGAGCAGCATCCGCGTCGCCATCACGTAGAACAGCACCGCGAAGATCCGCTTGAGCCACACCGTCGGCAGCCGGTGCGCGGCCGCGGCGCCCACCGGCGCCATCAGCATGCTGGAGACCACGATTCCCGCCACCGCGGGCAGGTAGACGAAGCCCAGGCTGTACTGCGGGAGCCCGGCCTCGCGCAGGCCGGCGGCGACGAACCCCGCCGTGCCCGAGAGCGCGATCGGGAACCCGATCATCGCCGCGGTGCCGATCGCGGCGAGCAGGGGAACGTTGCACCAGAGCATGAAGGGCACGGTCATGAACGCGCCGCCGATCGCGGTGAACGCGGAGACCGCGCTCACCGCGAAGCCGAACGCGAACATGCCGGCGAATCCGGGCGCCTCGCGCGAGGGCTTGGGCTTGCGGTCGAGAAGGATGTTGGTCGCGGCGACGTAGATCACCGCGGTAAAGAGCGCGGCGAAGACGAGCGGCGGGATGAAGCTCGCGATCCAGGAGCCGACCAGGCCCCCGAGGAGGATGCCGGGCGTGATGTTGCGCGCGATGTCCCAGCGGATCGCGCCGCGCGCCGCGTGCGCGCGCACGCTCGCGAGCGAGGTGAACAGGATCGTCGCCATGCCGGTGCCGACGGCGAGGTGCAGGATATGCGACTTCGGCAGTCCCTGCGCCTCGAACAGCATCACCAGGAGCGGCACCATGATCGCCCCGCCGCCGATGCCCAGCATGCCCGCGAAGAACCCGACCGCCGCGCCGATCGCGACGTAGCCCAGCCACCATTCCACGGCGCTAGTGCTTCGCCAGGTAGTCGCGCACCGCGGCCTTCTCGTCCGTGCTCATGTGCAGCCCGCACTTGGTCCGGCGCCACAGAACGTCGTCGGCCTCTCGCGCCCACTCGTGCCTCACGAGGTAGTCGACCTCGCGCTCGTAGAGGCCGCCGCCGAAGTACCGGCCGAGCTCGCGCTCGCGGTCCGCGTCGCCGATGATGTCCTCGGCGAGCGAGCCGTGCCTGCGCAGCACGCGGGTGAGCCATATCTTCGGCAGGCGCGGATAGCGCCTGCGGAAGTCGAGCAGCAGCCCGCGGAAGGTGCGCCCGCCGAGGTCGCCCCCCGGCAGCGCCTCGGTGTGCGTCCAGGCGTCCTTGCCGGGGAAGCGGAAGGCGAGCTGCGCCATCGCGTGCTCGGCGAGCCTGCGGTAGGTGGTGATCTTTCCGCCGAAGACCGTGAGCAGCGGCGGATCGTCGGGCCAGGCTCCCTTGTCGAGGACCAGGTGGTAGTCGCGCGTCACCGCCGAAGGATCCTCGCTGCCGTCGTCGTAGAGCGGGCGCACGCCCGAGAAGCTCCACGCCACCGTCCCCGGCGTGATCGGCGTCTGCGCATAGCGGCTCGCCGCCTCGCACAGGTACTCGATCTCCTTGCGCGTGATGCGCGCGCGGAAGTCGTCGCGCGTCACCGGGACGTCGGTCGTTCCGACCAGCGTGTACTGCCGCTCGTAGGGGATCATGAAGATCACCCGCTTGTCGGGGTTCTGCAGGATGAAGGCGTGGCGCTCCGCGTGGATGCGCGGCACCACGATGTGGCTGCCTTTCACCAGGCGCACGGTCGCGGAGAGCCGGACCTTGAGAGCCTCGTCGAGCACCTGCCGCACCCAGGGGCCGGCGGCGTTCACCATCGCGGCTGCGTGCACGGTGCGGCTCTCGCCGGACTCGGCCTTCAGCTTCGCGACCCAGCGGCCGTTCTCGCGCTTGCCCGACACGAGGCGCGTGCGGGTGAGGACGGTCGCCCCCAGGGCCGCCGCCGAGCGCGCGTTCAGCACCACCAGGCGCGCGTCGTCGACCCAGCAGTCGTAGTAGACGAAGCCGCGCTCGAACTCGGGCTTCAGTCCCGCCCCGTAGCCTTCGGGCAGCAGGCGGATGCTCTTCGAGCCCGGCAGGCTGCTCTTCGGTCCGAAGCCCGGAATGCCGTGCCCGAGATGGTCGTAGAGGAACAGCCCGGCGCGGATCATCCAAGCCGGGCGCAGGTGCGACTCGTGGGGCAGCACGAACTCCATCGGCCAGACGATGTGCGGGGCGATGCGCAGCAGCGTCTCGCGCTCGGCGAGGGCCTCGGCCACCAGGCGGAACTCGAAGTACTCGAGGTAGCGCAGGCCGCCGTGGATCAGCTTGGTCGACGCCGACGAGGTCGCCGAGGCGAGGTCGCCCTGCTCGACCAGCAGCACCTTGAGACCTCGCCCGGCCGCGTCGCGGGCGATGCCCGCGCCGTTGATTCCGCCGCCGATGATCAGGAGATCGTAATGCTCGATGTCCACCCGGTGGATTCCCCCCTCCGCCTCGGGCGATTCTACGCGACTACGCGAGGCGGAAGGTGGCGGTGACCGCGACGCCGCTCCCCGGCGTGAGATTTTCCGCGCGGATCGCGCCCCCGTGGAATTCGGCGATGAGCCGCGCCACGTAAAGTCCCAGGCCCAGGTGCGGCTCGCCGCGTCCCCGCTCCGCGCGCAGGGAGACCATGGAGTCGAACAGGCTGCCGCGCATCGCCTCGGGAAGCTCCGGCCCCTGGTTGGCGACGCGCAGCTCGGCGGCCCCGCCGCCGGCGGCGAGCGACACCCGGACCGGCTCCCCCGGGCGGGAGAAGTCGACCGCGTTGGCGACGAGCTTGTCGAGCAGCTGCGCCGCGAGATCGGGCGACCCGTCGGCGACCGCCCTTTCGCGCGGCAGGGCGAGCTCGAAGGCCTGGCCGGGATAGGCGAGCCGGTAGCCCTCGACGCAGCCCGCGACCACCGCCGCGAGGTCGAAGCGCTCGCGCTCGACCGAGGCGAGCCCCTGCTCCAGCCGCGTCGCCTCGCTCATGCGCGTGAGTATCGTCCCGAGGCGCTTGAGCCCCTCCTCGGCGCGCTCGATGTAGACGCGGGCGTCGGCCGGCGCGAGCTTGAGGTTCTCGAGCGAGCTGCGCACCACCGCGATCGGCGTCCGCAGCTCGTGCGACAGGCGGCTCGCCATGCTCTCCAGGTAGGCGTGGTGCTGCGACAGCTTGGAGAGCATCGCCGAGAAGCTGCGCGACAGGTCGCCGATCTCGTCGCTCGCGTTCTGCGCGGTGATTAGGCGTGAATCCGGCCGCGCGATGCGGCCGCGCGCGTCGATCGCGCTCTCGGCCTCGTCGCGCAGGCGGCGGATGCGCGTCGAGATCCGCGTGGCGAACCAGATCAGCACCGCCGCGGCGGACGCGAACACTGCGAGCGTCACCACCAGCAGCCGCTCGAGGGCGAGGCTGCGCACCGAGAGGATCGGGTTGGTGCTTTCCTCGACCACCACCGCGCCCGCCACTTCGTCGCCGTTCCAGATCGGGTGCGCCGCGGAAATCACGACCGCCTTGCCGTCGGAGGTGTTGCGCAGCCGCACGCCGGGCCGGCCCGCGAGCGCGCCCGCGATCTCGCGGCCGGTGGCGAGCACGTCGTCGGCGATGGCGTCGTCGAAGTCCTCGTTCGGGTGCGGGATCAGGAACCCGAGCGCGCGCTGGGTCAGGGTCTCCCGCGGCGCCCCGCCCTCGCGCTTCAGGCTTCCCGCGAGAGCGAGAACGCGCAGCTCGTGGGTCACCACCCAGATGCGCGAGGTGGTGCGCTCGACCCCTTTCAGGATCTCGGAGATCTCCTCGATCTCGCGCCGTGCCGCCACCGCCTCCTCGCGGTCGATGACCGCGCCGTCCTGCTCCGCGGGCTCCGGCGCGGGCTCGCCGCGCTCGGCGGCCAGGCGCCGCAGCTCCTCCTCCGCCTCGCGGCGCAGGTCGTCGTCGCGCGAAGGCGGCGCCCGCAGCAGCCCGGGGCGGTCGTGCAGGGCCGTGGCGACGCCGCGCGCGGTCGCGAGCAGGGCCTGCTCTTCGCCCGCGAGCAGGAAGCGCTCCATCTCGCGCACGTAGCTGTACCCGGCCCAGGGCAGCGCGAGCAGCAGGACCGCGACGAGCGCGAGCTTGACGCGCAGGCTGAAGGCGGGGAGCCGGAACACCGGGATGCGGGCTTCAGGCTTTCCAGCGGTAGCCCATGCCGTACACCGTGTCGATCTGGTCGAAGGCCGGGTCGGCCGCGGCGAATTTCCTGCGGATGCGCTTCACGTGCGAGGTCACGGTGCCCTCGTCGACGACGAGGTTCGCTTCGCGCATCAGCGCCTCGCGGTCCTTGACGTGCCCGGGAAACTTCGCGAGCGTGTGGACCATCCAGAACTCGGTGAGCGTGAGCTCGACCGGCTTCCCCTTCCAGGCGGCGGTGAAGCGCTTGGCGTCGAGCCTCAACGCCCCGCGCTCGAGCACCTCCTCGGCGGCTTTCGGCTCGCGCAGCGCGTCGACCCTGCGGAACAGCGCGGAGATGCGCGCGAGCAGGTGCGGCAGGCTCACGTCCTTGGTGAGGTAGTCGTCGGCTCCCAGGCGCAGGCCCGAGACCGCGTCGAAGTCCGAGTCGCGCGCAGTGAGGAACAGGATCGGCAGGGCGGGGGACAGCGCGCGCAGCTCGCGGCACAGCGAGAACCCGCCCTCGGGCTCGTCGCCCAGGCCGATGTCGATCAGCGCGAGATCGGGCAGCCGCGCGCGGAACGCGCCCAGCGCCTCGCCGCGCGCGGCGTAGGCGCTCACCTCGTAGCCGTGCTTCTTGAGCGCGTCCGCGGTGTTCGCGCGGATCGCTGCGTCGTCTTCCACGATGGCGATGCGGCGGGGCATGGGGGACTATAGCGCCAAAACAAAGCGGCCGGGACCTTGGAGGGTCGCGGCCGCGGGAAGTTTCCGGAGCTGCGTTTAGTAGATCACGGCAGCAGGGCAGGGACGAATTCATCCTTTTGCCACAATTCTTCAGTACCTTTCCCTCCTTTCCTCCGGCCGGCGCCCGATTCCGGCGCTTGAATAGGCGGCACGGTTCGCCAGCGGAACCGGGACGCAACGGAAAGGGATTCACATGGAAGCTTCCAGCGGCAGGCCCAGGATGCGCCTCGTCGTCGTCGATTTTCTCGCGACGCTCTTCGTCACGTTCTGCATCGGCGTCGCGACGGCGCTCGTGCTCGCCGCCTGCGTCATGCTGGTGGCTTCCGACGCGCGCGGCGCCGCGCCGGCAAAGCCGGCGGCGCAGGCTGCGGCGCCGCGGAGCGCCCCCGCGACGGTCGAAGACCTCCTGCTGGCGCACTACTTCGCCGCCAAGTACGCGGGACTGGTGGCGGTCGACCGGCTCTACGCGCTCGAGCCCCGCGAGGACGCGGCCCGGGTCAAGAGGTGCCGAGGCTGACGGAGAGCGCTCCCGGACTGACCGCCGGCCGACGCGCCTGCCCCCAGGCTACGGCCCTGCTGCACGGCGGTAACTCATTATGAACTCTCATCATTCATGTCTTGTCAACGCAGGGCTCGCTTTTTGCTTTATACCCAGTATGGACATCGGGCACGCCTACCGCAGAGAGTCGGACCGCATCCCCCTCGGGGTGGAATGCGCGATGCCGCAGCTTCCGCCTCCGTCGCGGGCCGCGCTGCGCCCGCACCCGAAGAAGAGCGTCCTCAAGACCCTCGGCTTCATGCTGCTGACCCTGGTGCTGATCCTGTGCGCCTGGCAGTTCGGCCGCGGTCTCTACTTCCATTTCAAGGCGCCCGTCGCGCAGGGCGCGTCAGACAAGAAAGCCTGAGAGCAGGTCCCAGCGAACCGCGGCGGCCGGGCCCGTAACGGCAAAGGGTCCCTTCCTGCTTTTTGCCGTTGCGGCCCGGCGGCTTCGGCCGGCTTCTACTCCGCCTTGATCCCGGCCTCGCGGATGACCTTTCCCCACTGCTCGTATTCCTTCCGGAGGAAGGCGGCGGTGTCCTCGGGCGAGCCGCTCATCGGCTCGCCGCCGAGCGCCGCCAGCCGCTCGCGCATGTCGGGCGCGTTTACCGCGCGCACCGACTCCGCGTTGAGGCGCTCGACGATCGCGCGCGGCGTGCCCGCGGGCGCGAGCAGGACGTACCAGTTCACCGCGGCGAGCGGGATCCCCTCCTGCGCCGCGGTCGGCACCCCGGGCATCGCCGAGGAGCGCTTCGCGTCGAGCGCCGCGAGCGCGCGCAGGCGGCCTTCCTTCACGTACGCGGCTGCGCTCGACGCCGCGACGATCACCACGTCGACCTCGCCCGCGAGCAGGCCGGTGAGCGCGAGCGTCGCGCTCTTGTAGGGAACGTGCAGCATGTCGATCTTCGCGATCGACTTCAGCAGCTCGGCCGCGAGATGGTTCGCGGAGCCCACGCCGCCCGATCCGTAGGAGAGCCGGCCGGGGCTCGCCCGCGCGAGCACGATCAGCTCCCCGAGAGTCTTCGCCGCGACCTTGGGATTCACGACCAGAACGTTCGCGATCGCGGTGAGGTAGGCGATGGGGACGAAATCGCGCAGCGGATCGAACCCGGCGTTCGCGTTCAGCTGCGGGTTGATGACGAGCGGCGGCGCGGCCATCAGCAGCGTGTAGCCGTCAGGAGCGGCCGCCGCCGCCGCGCGGTGCGCGATGTTGCCGCCCGCGCCGAGGCGCTGCTCGGGCAGGACCTGCTCGCCGAGCGCGGGCCCCAGCTTGAACGCGAGCAGGCGCGCGACCGCGTCGGTCCCGCCGGCGAACGGCAGGAGCACGCGGATCGGCTTCGTCGGATACTCCTGGGCGGCCGCGGCGGCGCTGGCGAGGCAGAGCGCTGCGGCGAGCGTGCGAATCGGCGGGCGCATGCGGGTTCTCCTTCCTCCGAACCGCAATCATAGGGCAAAGACCCCACGCCGCCGGGGTCTTGCTGGCGATCGTAATGCCGGCGCGCGATAATCGACGAAGAAGCTGATTCCCCGTCCCGCGCGGGATCCGCGCCCACCCCCGATGACCCAGGCCCTCTTCCAAGAAAGACTGCGCGCGCTCTCCCCGGCGTCCCTGAAGGCCTTGAGGCGCGGGATCGAGAAGGAGAGCCTGCGCGTGACGCCGCAGGGGGCGCTCGCGCTCACGCCGCACCCGGGCGAGCTCGGCTCGGCGCTCAAGCACCCGCACATCACGACCGACTTCAGCGAGTCGCAGCTCGAGCTGATCACCGGCGTGCACCCGGCCGTGGGCCCCTGCCTCGCCGAGCTCGAGCGCATCCACCAGTTCGTCTACAGCCGCATCGGCGACGAGGTGATGTGGTGCGCGAGCATGCCCTGCGGCCTGCCCGCCGAGGACAAGATCCCCATCGGCCGCTACGGCTCGTCCAACATCGGCCGCGCGAAGAGCGTCTACCGCATGGGCCTCGCGCACCGCTACGGCAGGCGCATGCAGGCGATCTCGGGCGTGCACTACAACTTCTCCCTCCCCGACCCGGCCTGGCCGCTGCCCGGCTACCGTGACCGGAACGAGGCCTACTTCGCCCTCATCCGCAATTTCAGGCGCAGCGGCTGGCTGCTGCTCTACCTCTTCGGGGCGTCGCCCGCGGTGTGCTCGAGCTTCGTACAGGGCCGCGCGCACAAGCTGCTGAAGCTCTCGGAAGGCTCGCTGTACCTGCCGTACGCGACCTCGCTGCGCATGGGGCGGCTGGGATACCTCTCCGAGGCGCAGGACTCGCTCGCGGTGAGCTACAACAGCCTGGAGAGCTACGCCGCCGGCCTGCAGGACGCGCTCACCAAGCCGTATCCGAAGTACGAGGCCATCGGCATCATGAACGGCGTCGACTACCGCCAGCTCTCGACCAGCCTGCTGCAGATCGAGAACGAGTTCTACAGCACCGTCCGCCCCAAGCGCCGGATCAGGACCGGCGAGCGCCAGCTGCACGCGCTGCGCGAGCGCGGCGTCGAGTACGTCGAGGTGCGCGCCATGGATCTCGATCCCTTCTCGGCGACAGGCATCGCACCCGCGACCTGCCGCTTCCTCGACGTGTACCTGCTGCACTGCCTGCTGTCGGAGAGCCCGCCGGACACGAAGGAGGAGATCGCGGCGATCGGGCGCAACAAGCAGAAGGTGGCCGTGCGCGGACGCGAGCCCGGGATCAGGCTCGAGCGCGGCGCGCGCAAGGTGGCGCTGCGCGACTGGGGATGCGAGCTGCTGCGCGAATGCGGGCCGATCGCCGAGGCGCTCGACGACACGCGCGGCGGCACCCACGGCAAGAATGCGCACCGCGACGCGCTCGCCGCCGCGGTCGCGATGCTGGAGGATCCGTCGAAGACGCCCTCGGCGCGCATGCTCGCCGAGATGCACGAGCGCTACCGGGACTCGTATACGGCCTTCGCGCTCGAGCGCTCGCTCGCGCACAGGCGCGCCCTGGTCGAGAAGCCGTTCCCCGCGGAGGCGGACGCGCGCTTCGTGCGCGCCGCGGAGGCCTCGCTCGCGAAGCAGCGGGAAACCGAAGCCGCGGACAAGGTCCCCTTCGAGACCTGGCGCCAGCAGTACCTGAGGCCCGAGGCGCTCGGGGTCTAGTCGAGCACGACCAGCTCGGGCGGCCGGCCGCGCTCGGCGAACACGATCGCGTTCTGCCCGAACGCCCGCCCCACGGCCTCGGCATCCGCGCGCGGGATCCCGACCACGAGCACGCTCCTCTCGGTCCAGCGGCCGTCGGGGCTGCGCCCCTCGCCTTCGAAGCAGCGGAAGCCGGCCCCGCTCTGCGACTCGACGAGCGCGGCGTTGGCGATCTCGTTCTGCCAGGCGCCGCGCTTCACCCCGCGCGGATTCGCCGCGGTGATGAAGGCGGCCGTCGCCGCGCCTTCGGCGTCGAGCAGCTCGTCGAGGCCGGCGCTGGGCTCGCCGATGCGCAGCACCAGCTCCGGCGCGCCGAAGACGACGTAGCGGGTGCTCTCGTAGGCCTCGCGGAGCTCCGGGCCGAGCGGCACTTCGCGGTCAGGCCACGCCCTCGACGATGCGCAGGTCGCGCGTCACGGCCCCGCCCGCGAGGTGCTTGAGCGCCGCCTGGTAGGGCGCGCCGTCGTGGCAGGCGATCGCCTGCTGCAGGTTCGGGAACTCGATCAGCACCACGCGCTGGTTGATCCCGCTCTCGTAGACCTTCGCGGGGTTGCCGCGCGCCAGGTACCTGCCGCCCGCGCCCTCGATCGCCGGCGAGGCGAGCTTGGCGTAGGCCTGCCACGCCTCCTGGCTCTTGATCGCCTGGTACGCCACCACCCAGTAGCCCTTCGCCATCGTCTTCTCCTTATTCGGGTTGAATGCCGATATTCTGGATGATCCCGCGGAAGCGCGGGATGTCGCGCTTCACCACGGCGAGGAGCTCCGCGCCCGTGCCGCCGGTCGCCTCGAGTCCCGCCGCCTCCAGCCGCGCGGCCACTTCGCGGGCGAGGACCGCGCTGCGCATGGCGTCGTGCAGCCTCGCGACGACCGCCGGCGGCGTCTTCGCCGGCAGCGCGAAAGCGAAGTAGGTCGGGACGAGCGTGTCGTCGTCCTCATTTTTCGACTGGCCGGCTTCGGAGAGAGTGGGCACGTCGGGGAGGAGCGGCGAGCGCCGCTTCGCGCCGATCGCGAGCGCGCGCAGCCGCCCGTCGCGGATGAAGCCGAGCACGGCAGCAGGCGAAGCGATCGTGACGCTCGCCTCGCCTGCAACGACGGCCTGCACCGCCGGCCCGGCCCCCTTGTAGGGGACGTGGGTGAGGTCGGCGCCCGTCCTCGCCTTCAGCGCCTCGATGTTGAGCTGCGCCATGCTGGCAATGCCGTAGCTGCCGTAGTTGAGCGAGCCGCGCCTAGACTTCGAGAGCTTGACCAGCTCGCCGAGCGTCGCGGCCGGCAGGCGCGAGTCGATCACCAGCACGTAGGGCGCGGAGGTGACGATGCCGACGTACTCGAAGTCGGCGATCGGATCGTAGGGCAGCTTCCGGTACAGGCTCGGGTTCACGCCGAGCGCGCCGCGGTCGGTCTCGAGCATGGTGTAGCCGTCGGGCGCGGACTTCGCCACCGCGTCGCAGCCGACCAGCCCGTTCGCGCCGGGCTTGTTCTCGACCACCACCGGCTGGCCGAGGATCTCGCCCATCTTCTGGCCGACGGTGCGCGCGGTGAAGTCGGCGCCGCCGCCCGGGGTGAAGGACACGACCAGCCGCACCGGCCGCGAAGGAAAATTCTCCTG
>DATEGT010000235.1:0-2073 GCA_035280025.1 Burkholderiales bacterium
GCTGGAAAGGCTGAACAGCCCGGGCATCGAGATGTGGGGGTTTCCCCAGAGCATGGAGCGCACGGGGACTTCGGGCTCGCTGGTGAGAATGCCCGGGGTGCGCTCGGGCGGAAACAGCACGCTGGTCTACTTCAGCTGCGCCGACTGCGCCACCGAAGCCGCGCGCCTCGTAAAGGCGGGCGGCGGCATAGAGAGGGAGAAGATGTCCATCGGCCAATACGGCTTCATCGTTCTGGCGTTCGACACCGAGGGAAACATGTTTGGGCTGCACTCGAACAAGTGACCGGCCCCCGGCCCGCGGTCGCGAGTCAGGCCTTGCCCGTGCTCCCAAAGCCGCCCGCTCCGCGGTCGCTCGCGGCGAACTCCTCCACCACGTTCAGCTTCACCTGCACCACGGGCACCACGACCAGCTGCGCGATGCGGTCCATCGGCTGGATGGTGAACGCGGCGCCCGAGCGGTTCCACACCGACACCATCACCTGCCCCTGGTAGTCCGAATCGATCAGCCCGACGAGATTTCCGAGCACGATGCCGTGCCTGTGGCCCAGCCCGGAGCGCGGAAGCACGACGGCGGCCAGGCCGGGATCGGCGAGATGGATGGCGACCCCGCTGGGAACGAGCTCGGCCGCGCCCGGAGCGAGCGTGACGGGCTTGTCGATGCACGCCCGCAGATCGAGCCCGGCTGCGCCCGCGGTCGCGTACTGCGGCAGCGAGCCGCGCAGGCGCGGATCGAGGACCTTGACGTCCAGAGTCTTCAAGCGGAGCGCCCTAGCGCCGCGGCAGCATCTTCGCGATGTGCTCGACCAGCTGGCGCGCGAGCGCGATCTTCGGCGCCCGGGGCAGCTCGTGCACGCCGGCGTCGTCGAACAGGGTCAGGGCGTTGGTGTCCCTGCCGAAGGTCTCCTGGGCGAGATTCGCCGCGAGGAGCGGAATGCCCTTCTTCCTGCGCTTCGCCTGGGCGTTCGCCATCAGGTCCTCGGTCTCGGCGGCGAAGCCGACGCAGAACGGACCCTTGGGCAGCGCCGCGACCTCGGCGAGGATATCCGGGTTCGGCTCGAGCTCCAGGCTCATGTGCCCGTTGCCGCGCTTTATCTTGTGCGGCTTCGGGTCGGCCGGACGGTAGTCGGCGACGGCGGCGACGGCGATGAACACGTCGGCCTGGCTCGCGCGCTGCATCACGGCCTTGTGCATCTCGCTCGCCGTCGTCACGTCCACCCGGTCGACCCCGGCAGGCGGCGCAAGCGACGTCGCGCCCGAGACCAGCGTCACTTCCGCCCCGGCCTCGGCCGCGGCCTGCGCCACCGCGTAGCCCATCTTGCCCGAGCTCTGGTTCGTGATTCCCCTCACCGTGTCGATGGGCTCATAGGTCGGACCGGCCGTGATCAGGACTTTTTTTTTGGAAAGTCCCCCGGACCCGAGCGCCGCCCCGACTGCCGCGAAGATCTCCCCGGGCTCGAGCATGCGCCCCATGCCGCCCTCGCGATCGGCATGATCGCCCTCGGCGGGCCCGAGGATCGCCACCCCGTCGGCGCGAAGGCGCTCGACGTTGCGCCGGGTCGCAGCGTTCTCCCACATCTCCACGTTCATGGCGGGAGCGAGCATCAGCGGGCAGCGGCGCGCGAGACAGAGGGTCGAGAGCAGGTCGTCGCCGAAGCCGTTCGCGACCTTCGCGAGGAAGTCGGTCGTCGCGGGCGCGACCACGATCACCTCCCGGTCGCGGGAAAGCTCGATGTGACCCATGCTATCCGGCACGCGCGGGTCCCACATGTCGGTGAAAACCGCCTTTCCGGACAGGGCCTGCAGGGTGGTGGGGGTGATGAAACGGCAAGCCGACTCGGTCATCACGACCCGGACGTCCGCTCCCGCCTTGACGAAAAGGCGCGTCAGCTCCGCCGCCTTGTACGCGGCGATGCCGCCCGTTATGCCGAGCAGGACCTTCTTCCCGGAAACGTCGGTCATCTCGATTCGAGACAGCGCGTTAAGCCGCAAAAGGCGATTCTAAGCGAATTCCATGGCGATCAGCGATTGGCCCCGGCAGGAGCGACCGCGCGAGCGGCTGCTCGCCCTGGGTCC
>DATEGT010000236.1:0-4390 GCA_035280025.1 Burkholderiales bacterium
GAGAAATACGGGCTCATGTACCACCGGCTTCGCGGCCTCGCGGTGATCATCGTCAGGCCGGGAAACGCGTTCGGGCCGGGCCAGACGCCCGAGGCCGGGCAGGGATTCGTGGCGACGGCGATCGCCCGCATCCTGAGCAACCGGGGCGTGACGATCTACGGCCCGGAAGGCACCGTTCGCGACTACGTCCATGTCGCCGACGTCGCGAAGGGCGTCGCCGCGGCGCTGGAGCACGGCCAGCCCGGTTCCTCCTACAACATCGGGACCGGCGTCGGCAGGTCCAACGCGGATCTGCTGAGCAGCATCGAGCCTCTCGCGTCGCGCAGCGGGCGGCGCATAGACGTGCGCTTCGACGAGCGGCGCGGGTTCGACGTGTCCGCGAACGTGCTCGACAGCGCCAAGCTCACCGGGATCTCCGGGTGGAAGCCCTCGATTCCCTTCGAGACCGGTATCGAGGAGACCTGGAACTACTTCGCCGCGTCGCGTTGACCTACCCGCGTATCGCGAGCGCCGCCGCGCATCCGCTGCGGACCGCGGCCTCCAGGGTCGCCGGATAGTCCCCTGCAATGTAGTCGCCCGCGAGCAGCAAGCCGGGCAGAGCCGTGGCTCCCTCCGGTCTTTCGATCCCGGGCCGGCACGAGAACGTCGCGCGCTTCTCGGCGATGACCCGCGACCAGAGCGGCGGAGGCAGAGGACCGAGCGCCGCACGCAGCTCGGTCTCGATCCTCGAGGCCAGCGCTTCGTTCGACAGTTCCTCGTGTTCTCCCGAGGCGCTGATCACCGCGGTGAGCAGACCCCTCGGCCCGGCGATCCTGCCGCGGTCGAAGACCCATTGCAGGATCCCTCCGGCGAAGCCGAGCATCGGAGCGGGCAGCGACACGGAGTCGGGATACTGGAGGTAGCAGGTGACGATGGGCTCGTAGGCGAACGCCCCGATGCGCGCGAACGCCTCGGCGAGCTCGGGCAGCTGGACGAGCAATTGCCCCGCGTGCTGCGGGGCGCAGGCGATCACCACCGAGGAAAACTCGAGCGCATCGTTGATCCGGAAACCGCCGGCGACGCGCGCGAGCCTACGCACCGGCTCGCCGAGCCTGATCTCGCCGCCGCGCGCCTCCACGTATTGCGCGGCGGGCTCGGGGAAGAGCTTCCCGAGGTCGGTGCGCGCGACGAGGAAATCGCTCGCGTCGCGGCTCCCCGTCAATCCGTCGCGCAGCACGCGGGCGAAGACCCGGGCCGAAGCCGCTGCGACGGGAGTGTTGAGCGCCGATACGCACAGCGGGTTCCACAGGTGAGAGCGCAGGACCCCGGACTGCCCGTGCTCGTCGAGCAGTTGCGCCACGCTGCGGTCAGGATCGACCCGGAAGCCGCGCAGGCGCAGCGACGCCATGAAGCGGGCGGCGCTCGCGGCTTGCGCGAGGGCGAGCCCGTCGGCGCTCAGGAGCGCCGCGAGGAGATTGAGCGGGTAGGGTAGGCGCGGCGCGCGCAGACGGAAGCCGTCGGCGAAGCGGAATTCGAGAGGCAGGCGCAGGAGCGTCCGGTCGGGATCCGCGCCCACGAGCCGCATCAGACGCAGGGTCTCGCGATACGCGCCGATCAGGACGTGCTGCCCGTTGTCCAGATCGGCGCCTTCGATGCTCACGCGCCGCGCGCGACCGCCGAGGCTGCGCGAAGCCTCGAAAACCGCGACCCGGATGCCGCGTCCGGTGAGCGTCACCGCCGCCGCCAAGCCGGACCAGCCGGCGCCGACGACGGCGACGCGGTTCAAGCCGTGGCCCAGGTGCGCCACGCGATCCACAGCTTGCGAACCGGCGTGAGGGCGATGCGTCGCCTGAGCACCTGGAAGTCGTCGTCGGCGATCTCGTCGAGCAGCGTGCGATAAATCGCGGCCATCACCAGGCCCGGCCTTTGAGCCTGACGGTCCTCCGGCGGGAGGAGCGCCAGCGCTTCGTCGTAGCAGCGCCGGGCGCGCTCCGCCTGGAAGCGCATGAGGCGCACGAAGCCCTCGGTGTGCCGGGTCCCGAGGATGTCGGCTGCAGGCACCCCGAACTCCCTGAGCTCGTCCATCGGAAGGTAGACGCGATTCTTGCGGGCGTCCTCGCCAACGTCGCGAATGATGTTGGTGAGCTGGAAGGCGAGACCGAGCCGGTCCGCGTATTCCAGCGTCCTCGCGTTGCGGTACCCGAAAATGCCCGCGGCGAGCGCGCCCACCACACCGGCGACCCGATGGCAGTAGAGCTGGAGACCCGCGAAGTCGATGTAGCGGGTCTGACTCAAGTCCATCTCGAGACCGTCCATGATCTCGTTCAAGCGCTCCGCGTCGATTCCGTAGGTCGCCGTCCAGGGCTGGAGCGCGCGCGTCACCGGATGCTGCGGCGCGCCGGCAAACAGATTCGCGACCTCCGCCCGCCACCAGGCGAGCGCGGCGCGCGCTGCCGATGCATCGCTGGGCTCGTCGACCGCGTCGTCGACCTCGCGGCAGAAGGCGTACAGCGCGGTGATCGCACGGCGGCGCTCCGGCGGGAGAAACAGGAACGAGTAGTAGAAGCTGGACCCGCTTTGCGCGGCCTTCTGCCGGCAATATTCGTCTGGCGTCATCGGGCGAGGAGGGCGCGGCAGAGCACGAGCGGCCAGTCGTAGCTCTTCAGCACCGGGCGTTTCCGGAACACGTCGCCGCGGACGCGCTCGAGCTTCTCCAGCACGCGCAGGCCGCCCTGGACGACGGCGCGGATCTCCAGTCCGATCCTGCCGGGCAGACGCGAGGCGAGCGGCGCGCCCGCGAGCAGCAACGATCTCGCGCGCTCGATCTGAAATCGCATCAGGCTCCACCAGCCGCCCGACGCGTCGCGCGCGGCGATCTGCGCTTCGCTCACCCCGAACCTTTCCATCTCGTCCTGAGGAAGGTAGATGCGATTCTTGCGGAAATCCAGCTCGATATCCTGCCAGAAGTTGATGAGCTGAAGCGCGGAGCACACCGAGTCCGAAGAGGCGACATCGTCCGCGCCGGACCTCCCGTAGAGACACAGCATCAGGCGCCCGACGGGATCGGCCGAGCGGCGGCAGTAGTCCATGACCTCGGCGAAGCTCGCGTAGCGCGGCTTGACCACGTCCTGCGAGAAAGCGTCGAGCAGATCGTAGAAAGGCGCGAGCGGGAGGCGGTGCGCCGCGATGACCTCCCGCAGCTCGCCGAACAGTGGGTCTAGCGGCGCGTGCCCGGCCCCGATCCGGCCGAGCTCGGCGCGATACCCGTCGAGCAGCGCCAGGCGCGCCGGCGGCGACAAGTCGCCCTCGTCGGCGAAATCGTCGGCCGAGCGCGCGAATCTGTAGATCACCGCCACCGGCCGGCGCAGGCGCGCGGGCAGGAGCAGGGAGGCTACGGGGAAATTCTCGTAATGGTTAACCGACATGGCCCGACATGACCCTATTTTTCAAAGAGTTTCAGGCTCTTAGGCTGACAGTATAGGGGGCTTGCGGTAGAATGACACGCAGGGTTGCCGCCTCGCGAAGGTGGCGGAATTGGTAGACGCACTGGATTTAGGTTCCAGCGCCGCAAGGCCTGGGGGTTCGAGTCCCCCCCTTCGCACCACACGGCAGGGACAGAGGCAATGCAGACGAACATCGAAACACTGGGCAAGCTGGAGCGGCGCCTGAGCATGGCGGTTCCCGCAGAGGAAATCGACCGCGAAGTCGAGCAGCGGCTGCGCAAGCTGTCGCGCACCGTGCGCATGGACGGTTTTCGCCCGGGCAAGGTGCCGCTCAAGATCGTGGCGCGGCAATACGGGCCGCAGGTGCGCTCCGAGGTCATCGGCGACGCCGTCCAGAAGAGCTTCTCGGAAGTCATCCGGGAGAAGAACCTGAGGGTCGCGGGCTATCCGCGCATCGAGCCCAAGGATGGCGGCGACGCGAGGCAGCTCGCCTTCAGCGCGACCTTCGAGGTTTATCCGGAAATCAAGCTCGGCGACCTGTCGACCGTGTCGATCCAGCGTCCGGTCCACGAGGTCGACGACGCCGACGTCGACCGCACGATCGGGGTCCTTCGCAAGCAGCGCGTGAGCTGGGCAACGGTGACGCGGGCCTCGCAGACCGGCGACCGCGTGACCGCGGACTTTCTCGGACGCATCGACGGGAGCGAATTTCCCGGCGGCAAGGGCTCGGGGATGGCCGTGGTTCTCGGCGAAGGGCGCATGCTCCCCGACTTCGAGTCCGGGCTCGCGGGGGTGCGCCCGGGCGAGCAGAAGACGTTTCCGGTCAGCTTCCCGGCCGACTACGCAGGCAAGGACGTCGCCGGCAAGACCGCGGCCTTCGAGGTCATCGTGACCAAAGTGGAGGAGCCGAAGCTCCCCGAGCTCGGTCCGGAATTCGCAAAAGCTCTGGGCGTGGACGACGGCGACCT
>DATEGT010000237.1:0-5168 GCA_035280025.1 Burkholderiales bacterium
CGGAGCGCCGCCGACGTCGGAATGGACGACCGGCCGGCCCAGGGCCATCGACTCTATCGCCGACAGCGAGAAAGCCTCGGTAAGGCTGCACAGGGCCATGGCGTCGCAGGCGACGACGTGAAGGCGCACGTCGCGCTGTAATCCCGCAATGACGATGTCGCCCGCGACCCCGAGCGCCCGGGCGCGGGACTGCATCGCTCCGCGCATCTCGCCGTCGCCGATGATCAGCGCCCGCGCCGGGATCGCTCTCCTGCGCAAGGCGGCGATCGCGTCGACCAGCTGTACCGGATTCTTTTCCGGGCGCAGCAGCGCCGACAGCCCTATCACGTAGTCTCCATCGGAGAAACCCAGCGCGAGGCGACGGGCCCGCCGCTCCTCGGCGCTCCACTGGTCGCGGAATTCCTCGGTGTCCACTCCGTTGTAGATCACCTCGTGCGCGCGCGAGCGCAGCCCTCGTCCCTCCCAGTAGCGCCTCTGGTTCTGGCAGACGAAGACCGAGCAATGCGCCCTCCGGAAGAACAGGCGGTAGAGCATCATCTGAGCCCGCTCTTTTGCTCCGAGCAGCCGGCTCGAGTGATAGGTGACTACCAGCGGCGAGCGCGAGCGCGAGAGGCATCGCGCGAGCCAGGAGTACATGAGCGCGTATCCGTTGGCGGCGACGATCGCCGAAGGGTTCACCTGCGACAAGTGCCGCGCGAAATCGACGACGGCGCGTGCGTCCAAGTAGCGTGCCGCTCCGAGACTGCACACTGTCCCGGTGCCGCGTCGAACGCGGTCGAGCAGGTCGCCGGTCTCCTTTACGCACACCGCGTGACACCGGTGCCCGCGCTCGGCCAGTCGATTCACGAGCGCGACCGCGTGGCGCTCGGCTCCGCCGGTGGACGAGGATCCCGTTACGAACATCACGCTCGCCATGGCGCCGCCGGGGTCCGGAGCAGTTCTGCCATCGCCGCATAGGTTGCGGCCAGGACGCCGCCGCCCACGATCACGTGGACCAGCGGCCCGCCTGCGGCGAGCCAGCGGCCGACCACGGCCCAGGCGAGCGCCGCCGCGAGGACGGCGAACAGCATTCGCAGCCCGAGCGTGCGCCAGTTCTGCAGCCCGCTCAGCGGCACGCCCGTGAGCCTCGTGATCCGCCAGAGCGTCGCCAGGCGGTCGAGGTAGATCACGATCACGCTGCCTACCGCCGCCCCCGCGAGGCCGAAGCGCGATGCAGCCCACCAGTCGAGCGCGACGGCGAGGATCAGCGCAGCAAGGTTCAGACACATGACGAACGGTCCCTGCCGCATCAGCATCGTGATGCTGGCGGTCTCGAGGACCTGGGCCGCGAGGCCAATGATATAGACGCGCATTACCGTCGCGGCGGGCGCGTAGGTCGCCGTATACACGAGCGTCACCAGGTCGTCGGCGAAGACGAAGGCGAAGGCGAGCAGCGGACACACGAGAGTCCCGACCATGATGTTGGCTCGGCTGTTGAGCTCGAGCATCGCGCGGACGTCGCCCGAAGCCTCCAGCCGGCTCATGCTGGGCATGAAGGCGCAGCTCACCGACAGGCGGAAGAGGTTCATCAGCGGGCCGAGGACCGCGGCAATCGAGAACGAGGCGAACAGTCCCAGGGAGAACAGCGATGCTGCGACCCACTGGTCCGCCTGAACGCGCAATCCGTACAGCGCGCCCGCCGCACCGAGCGGCGCAGCGTACCTCAGCTGGTCGACGAACACGCTGCGGCGAGCCACCGGGCCGTGCAAGCCGTGATGGCTCGCCACGTAGCCCAGCAACAGCGCCACCTTGAAGGCGGTGAACACCAGCAGGACCTGCAACACCGGCCCGAGCTCGCGCGTCAGGATCGCGGCAAGCGAAAGAGCCGCGGCGCGCAAGGCCCCGAGTCCGACGGTCGCCTTCGCCTGCCACAGCACCCGTTCCTCGATCGTAGGAAGCAAGTCGAGGAGCGCCGCCACGACCCACAGCAGGACGAACGCGGGTACGGTTGCGTCGTGCTGCGCGAGCGGGCGCATCTTGGCGGGCAACCAGGGATTCCAGGCGCTGAGCGCCCATGCGGAGATCAGGCCGGTGAGCGCGAGGAACAGCAGCGTCTGGTTGATATAGAGTCGCTTTGCCACGGCGTCCGAGCGCGGCAGGAAATAGTAGAGGCTCGCCGGCATGTCCAGGGTCGCGAGGGCCATCACCGTTCCCACGGCGAGCCACAGCAGCCGGTACTGCCCGAAGGCGTCGGCATCCAGGAAACGCACCAGCACGACCGGCAGTAGGAACTGGAGAGCGAAGTCGAACGCCTTTGCGGCCCCGAGGGAAAAGGCGCGCCGCCCCAGGCGGTGCACGCCCGGCGCCGGCGCATCGAGCTCCGCGGTCACGATCCGCCGGCCGGCGCAGGCGCGCGGGCGCACTGCCCGTACATCATCCCGATCGCGAGCCACAGGAAGGACTGCTCCGGCCCCGGCGTAAGGCTGCTGTCGGTGGCGTACGAGACCAGAAGGCTCGCGAGACCGGCGGCCGCGCCCAAGTAGAAGCCGCGCAGCGCCGGACTTACCGCGGGATCGGCGCTGAGCGAGCGGAATCCCTTCCAGACGTGGACGAAGTAGGCGCACAGCAAGATCAGGCCTAACGCGCCCATGTCGAGCAGCGCCTGAAGGTAGGCGTTGTGCGGGTGCCCGACCGCCAGAATTGCCGTGCCGGGCCCGCGGCGCATCGGCTCCGACCAGAGGATCGAGCCCAGGCCGTGGCCCCAGATCGGGCTGCGCGGTATCTCAGGAAGCAGGGGCAGCCATATGTGATCGATTCGCCCGGCGCTGATCGCATCGGAGCCGGTGTCGGCGCCGTGTCCAAACCCGGTCGAGATGCGATCGTATACGGCCTCCGGCAGCACCAGCAGGACACACGCCGCCACGACCCCGAACAGGATCAGCGTCTTCGCGTTGCGGCGCCAGACCAGGAACAGAACGTTGATCAGGACGAAAGCCAGGAACGCGCCGCGTGAGAATGTCAGCACCAGCGCCGCCATCACGAGGCCCATCGAGGCGAGCAGCGCGAGCCTCAACCTCGGGGTTCCCGCTTCGACCCAGGTAAAAAGGAGAAGCGCGTAGGCAAACGCGTACAGGCGCCCGAGCTCGTTGGCGTGCATTCCGAGCGGCGACAGGAACTCGCGCTCTTCGCTGCTCGCGAGCTCGCTTAGCGAGATGCCCGCCTGCAGCACGAACGCGAATATCAGCGCGACCATCACCCAGGTCGAGACCAGCGTCGGGGCGAGGAATCGCTCCGGGTTTCTGGACCGCGATACCGCCGCGCCGACGAGAAGCGCGAATGCCACCAGCGACAGCGGCTTGAGAACCATGTCGCGGAAGTAGCTGGCCGGGGTGTTGAACTCCACCAGCTTTTCGAAGAGCACCGGCGGAATCTCGCTCAAGTGGCGCGAACCGAGCACGCCGGCGACCAGGATCGGGACCAGATACAGCCACACGAGCGGGCGCGGAACGAAGCGGCGCAGGCTTCCGTCGAACAGTCCGTGAAGGAGATAAGCGGCGAGCGTCCCGAGCAGGAGCAGATTGAGGGGATTGAGGCCGGTGATCCCGAGCAGCTCGTGCGGAAACACGCTGCTCCTGGAGATCGGCAGCAGCAGGATGAGCATTACCACCCCGATGCGGAAATCGCGCAGGATGAAGATGCAGCCGACCAGGGAAATGCACAGATACAGAGCATTCAGCCCGGCGACCGCGACCGCCACCCCGAAGAAGGCGCCCAGCGGCACCACCCAGGCCAACGTCGCAAGGCCGGACCACCGCGCCGCCCCCGGGGAGCCGGCCGCGGGCCCCCACGCAACGCCCGAAACGCCGGGAACGCTGGACATCTCGGGTGCGCCTAGAATGCGTTGAGCACGGTGCCGACGACGCGCACGCCGGTATCGCTCAGCTCCCGGACCAGGCCGGTCGTATCGGCCATGCGGGTGTGGTCCTTGCGGGCGAGTACGACGGCGCTACCCGCACGGAAGGCGACGTTGAGCGCATCCGCGCAAGGCTTCGCCGGCGGCGTATCGAAGAGGAAGACGTCGAACTCGTCCCTCAATTCACGGAGGAAAGCGCCGAGCGCGGGGCGCGAAAGTAGCTCCTGCGGATTGGGCGGTGGAACGCCTGCCGGCAGGAGCGAGAGCCTCCCGAACTCCCGCACCGGGACCACCGCGCCCCGATCGCCGCGGCCCGAAAGAACCGCGGTGAGACCGACGCGGTCGGGGACGTTGAAGATCCGGTGCTGCCGCGGCGAACGCAGATCGGCATCGATGAGAAGCGTGCGCTCCCCAAGCTGGGAAAAGACCACGGCGAGGTTTGCAGCCACGTAGCTGCGGCCTTCGCCGCCCTCCGGGCTCGCGACCACCAGCGCCCGGTGGGCGACTTCGGCCCTGGACCAGCGCATCAGCAGCTGGGTGCGGAGCGCGCGCAGCTCTTCGGCGCGCGGATGAAAGGGCTCGTAGGCCGCGACAAGCTCGCCGCTGACGCTCTCGCTTCCGGGCACGAGGCGAGGCAGATCGTACTGTCTGGCGACGGCGCACCGGAGATCGTCCTCGGTGATCAGGCCGAGGCGCAGCGCCGCCTCGCCGAACCTCAACCCGTTCGCTTCCTGCAGCTCCATGACCCGATCGATGTCGGCGGCGCCGAGCTTTCCCTCTTCGGCAAGAATGCCGCCGATGCGGCGGTCGCAGCGCTCGACGACGCGCCCCGACGCCTCGATCGGGAGGACGTTCTCGCGCGCGGGAGTCGGCATCTTCTCAGCCAGGGCTCGGCAGCGCGCCGGGCACGCTCCGGGCGCCGAGAAGCCGCGATCCGCCCGGCCGCCAGGTATTGAGCACGGCGAGCAGCGGCACGTCCAGATGCAAATCGCCGCCGGAGCGGATGCGGCGGTCGGACATCTCCAGCAGCAGCACGATGGCGATTCCGAGCATCGTTCCGACCACCGCCGACAGGAGGATGTTCAGCTTGATCTTGGGTTGGGAGGGCTTGACCGGGACGACCGCCGCGTTGAGCACGGTGATGTTGGTTTGATTGGCGCGGCTCTCGACTTGGCTTACGACGTGGCGCTGCATGGCCGTGTCGTAGGCCTTTTCGGCGGAATCCACGTTCCGCTTGAGCACCGTGAACTCGTTGCGGTTCTCCTTGCGTGCGAGC
>DATEGT010000238.1:0-30408 GCA_035280025.1 Burkholderiales bacterium
ATGACCGGCGAGGAGATTCTCGACTGCGGCGTGCAGGTGATGGGGCGCCCGCCGGGGAAGAAGAACACGACCATCCACCTCCTTTCGGGCGGAGAAAAGGCCCTCACCGCGATCGCCCTGGTCTTCTCGATGTTCCAGCTCAATCCGGCGCCCTTCTGCCTGCTCGATGAGGTCGACGCGCCGCTGGACGACGCCAACACCGAGCGCTTCTGCAATCTGGTCGCCAGGATGTCGCAGCAGACTCAGTTCCTGTTCATCAGCCACAACAAGATCACCATGGAAATGGCCAGCCAGCTCGTCGGGGTCACCATGCAGGAGCGCGGGGTGTCGCGCGTGGTGGCGGTGGATATCGAGGAAGCCTTGAAGCTGCGGGAAGAGCCCGCCGCCGCCTGACCATGGGCGAGCTGCAACTCGGCCTGATTGCGATCGGCACCTTCGTCGTCGCGGGTGTTTTTTTCTACAACAAGTGGCAAGAGAGACGCTATCGGCGCCAGGCGGAAGCGGCTTTCGGCTCGCGCCACGAGGACATCCTGATGCGCGCGGGCGGCGAAGGCTCGCCTCCGGAGGGCGCCCCCGAGCGGATCGAGCCGATGCTCTCCTCCCCGAGCGCCGCCCCGGAATCGGCGCGGGCGTCGCGGCAGGTCCTCGCCGAGTCGGTCGATTTCATCGTTCCCATGGAAGCCGAGGACGACATCGCCGGGGCCGCGATCCTGGACGCCGCCGGGGCCGCGCTCGACCGCTGCGCGAGGTCCGTCCACCTCGAGGGCTTCGACGAGAAGCTGGCATCCTGGGAGCTCATCGATCCCGAGCACAGCTATGCGAAGATGCGGGCCGGCCTGCAGTTGGTCGACCGGCGCGGGCCGGCCGACGAGGACGACCTCGCGACCTTCGGCGCGGCCGTCGAAGAGGCCGCGGCCTCGCTCAATATCCTCGCAACCATGCCCGATCCGGCTCCTGCGCTGGCGCGGGCGAAGGAGCTGGACCAGTTCTGCGGGAAAGTCGATATCCGCGTCGCCGTGCACCTGGTCAACGATGCCTCCCCGTTTCCCGGCGCCAAGCTGGACGCCGCGGCGAAAGGGGCGGGGTTCGAGCTGGACGAGCCCGACGGGACGTTCCGCTGCCGCGACGACGCCGGCGCGGTGGTGTGCGCGCTCGCGAATTTCGAGCCGATCCCCTTCAAGGTGGACAGCCTGGAGACGCTCTCCACGCGTGCGGTGACGCTGGAGCTCGACGTGCCCCGGGCGCCGCGCGGCGCCTTTGCGCGCTTTCGCGAGGCCGCCGACCGCCTCGCGAAGCAGCTCAACGCGCGCGTCGTGGACGACAACCGCCAGCCCCTAGGGCCCGGCGCGTTCGACGCCATCGGCGCGCAGCTCCAGGCGGTCCACAAGGCGATGGAGGCGCGCGGCATCGCTCCCGGCGGGGCGCTCGCGCTGCGGCTGTTCTCCTGATGGCGGTCGGCGAAAACATCCGCCGGCGCGCGGAGGAGCTTCGCCGGGATATCGAGGCCCACAACTACCGCTACTACGTGCTCGACGACCCGAGCATCTCGGACGCGGAATACGACAGACTTTTTCGCGAGTTGGCCGCGCTGGAGACTGCAAATCCTGGGCTCGTCACTCCGGACTCCCCGACGCAGCGCGTCGGGGGCGCCGCGCTTTCCGACTTCCCGCAGGTCGTGCACGTGACCCCGATGCTCTCCCTCAACAACGCCTTCGGCGACGAAGACGTGATCGGGTTCGACCGGCGGGCGCGCGAGGCTCTCGGCAAGGACGAGATCGAGTATGCCGCGGAGCCCAAGTTCGACGGGCTGGCGATCAGCCTTCGCTACGAAGGCGGTCGGTTCGCGCAGGGAGCGACGCGCGGCGACGGTCATACCGGAGAGGACGTGACGGCCAACCTCAGAACGGTGAGGGCGATTCCGCTGAAACTCCGCGTGCGCAGTCCTCCCGCATCGGTCGACGTGCGCGGCGAGGTCGTCATGTACAAGGCCGATTTCGAGCGCATCAACGCCCTCCAGCGCGAGCGCGGCGAGAAGGAATTCGTCAATCCGCGCAACACGGCGGCCGGCGCGCTGCGCCAGCTCGATCCGAGAATGACCGCGGCGCGGCCCTTGCGATTCTTCGCCTACGGCGTCGGCGACGCGGGCGCGCTGCCGTTGCGCCGCCACAGCGAAGTCCTGTCGTGGCTGGCGGAGGCCGGCCTGCCGGTGTCGGCAGAGCGCGCCACCGTGAAGGGACTGCCCGGGCTGCTCGCGTTCTACAAGAGCATCGGCGAGAAGCGCGAGCGCCTGCCGTACGCGATCGACGGCGTCGTCTACAAGGTGAACGATCTCGCCGACCAGCGCGCGCTCGGCTTCGTGTCGCGCGCGCCGCGATTCGCGATCGCCCACAAGTACGCCCCGGAAGAAGCGATCACCGAGGTGGTCGATATCCAGGTCCAGGTTGGCCGCACGGGGACGCTGACGCCGGTGGCGCGCCTCAAGCCGGTGAGCGTCGGGGGCGCCACGGTTACGAACGCGACGCTTCACAACGAAGACGACGTGAGGCGCAAGGATGTCTGGCGCAGGGATATCGTGGTCGTCCGCCGTGCAGGCGACGTGATCCCCGAGGTCGTGAGCGTGTCAGAGCCGGGCCCGAGGGACAGCGAGGACCGCTTCGAGATGCCCTCGCGCTGTCCGGCGTGCGGCTCCGAGGTCGTCCGCCTGGAAGGCGAGGCCGCTGCGCGTTGCACCGGGGGGCTGTTCTGCCCGGCCCAGCGCAAGGGAGCGCTGCGGCATTTCGCCTCGCGCCGCGCCATGGACATCGAGGGGCTGGGCGAGAAGCTGGTGGACCAGCTGGTCGATCGGGAAATAGTGCGAACGCCGGCGGATCTGTATCGGCTGGAGGGATCGGCGCTTGCCGGCCTCGATAGAATGGGCGAGAAGTCGGCCCGGAACGTGGTTTCCTCGATCGACGGCTCGAAGAATCGGCCTCTGGCGCGGTTCGTCTTCGCGCTGGGAATCCCGGGCGTGGGCGAGGAAGTGGCGAGGATTCTCGCCAGGTATTTCGGGACGCTCGAGCACCTGCTCGGCGCGGATTGGGCCGAGCTGGCGGAGAGGAAGAAGGCGATCCAGAAGGAGAACGCGGCGCGGAAGCGGCGGGGGGAAGGCCTTCTTCCTCCGGTGCTCGAAGGCATAGGACCGGAGCTGATGGAGAGCTTGGCGAAATTTCTCTCGCAGAAGCACAATCAGGAAGTCATACGTGATCTGACTTCGAGCGTGCAGGTGCAGTCGGAGGAGAGGCCCCGTGCCGGAGGGCTCGGCGGAAAGGTCTTCGTACTCACCGGGGCCCTGCCTCGGCTGACTCGCCAGGAAGCCGCTGAGATGATAGAAAGCCGCGGCGGCAAGGTGGCGGGCTCGGTGTCGAGCCAGACGGATTACGTGGTGGCGGGCGCCGAGGCGGGGAGCAAGCTGGAGAAGGCCAACAAGCTCGGCATCGCGGTGATCGACGAGGATGGATTGCGGAAGATCTTGAGGGAGTCGGAAGCGTGAAAAAAGTAACCAAAGCGGTTTTCCCGGTCGCCGGAATGGGCAGCCGATTCCTGCCGGCGACCAAGGCCAGTCCCAAGGAGATGATGCCGATCGTGGACAAGCCGCTGATCCAGTACGCGGTCGAGGAGGCCGTGGCAGCGGGCATCCAGGACATGGTGTTCATCACCGGCCGGAACAAGCGCGCGATCGAGGATCATTTCGACAAGGCGTACGAGGTCGAGGCCGAGCTGGCCGCGCGCGGCAAGAACGACCTACTTGCACTGATCCAGAGCGTCATCCCGAAGTCGGTCAACTGCATCTACATCCGGCAGCCCGAGCCCCTCGGCCTGGGACACGCGGTGCTGTGCGCACAGGCGGCGGTGAACGACGAGGTCTTCGCGGTGATCCTCGCAGACGATCTGATCGACGGCAGGCCGCCGGCGCTGCAGCAGATGACCGAGCTCTTCGAGCGGCACCAATCTCCGATGGTCGCCGTACAGCAGGTCAAGCGCGAGCACACGGCCCAGTACGGCATCGTCAAGACCGAGCCCGTCACGGAGAACCTGGAGCGCGTCATGGGCATCGTCGAAAAGCCCAAGCCCGAGGCCGCGCCTTCGACCCTCGGCGTCGTCGGCCGCTACATCCTGACCCCGCGCATCTTTCACCATCTATCCAAGGCGCAACCGGGCGCAGGGAGCGAGATCCAGCTCACCGACGCGATCGCCGCGCTGCTCGGGGAAGACCGAGTGCTCGCCTACCGCTTCCAGGGGACCCGCTACGACTGCGGGTCCAAGCTCGGGTACCTGCAGGCGACGGTCGCGTACGGGCGCCAGCATCCCGAAGTCGGAAAGGCGTTCGCGGACTATCTCAAGACGCTGTGACACCGGTCCATGAGCCCCGAAGAGTCCTGGAGAATGCTCGAGACGGCGGACTTGCTGTGCGACGAGACCGAGGTGCGCGGAGCGATCGCCAGGCTGGCGGCCGAGATCACTGCGAGACTGAAAGACCGGCACCCCCTGGTGCTCGCGGTCATGGGCGGCTCCATCTTCTTCGCCGGCAATCTCCTGCCGCTCCTGCGCTTCCCGCTCGAATTCGACTACGTCCAGGCGTCGCGGTACGGCAAGGCCACCTCGGGAGGCAGGATCGTGTGGACCGTCGAGCCCGGCGAGAACGTGAAGGGCCGCGCCGTTCTCGTGCTGGATGACATCCTGGACGGGGGCGACACCCTCGCTGCGATACGCGACCGCGTCAAAGCGCTCGGCGGGGCGGAGTTCTTCAGCGCCGTGCTCACCGACAAGGACACCGGCCGCGCCAAGCCGGTCGTTCCCGATTTCGTGGGGCTGAAGCTGCCGAACCGCTACGTGTTCGGCTGCGGTATGGACGTGTCGGGGGCCTGGCGCAACCTTCCGGCGATCTACGCCGTAAAGGGAGCCTGAGGCATGCTGGCGATCATCGGCGGCACGGGCCTAGCGCGGCTCGCCAATCTGGAAGTGTCGCGGCGGCAGACCGTGAACACGCCCTACGGAGACCCGTCGGGCCCGCTCACTTTCGGGGCGGTGCGCGGCGTGCCGGTGATGTTCCTTGCTCGCCACGGAGACGGGCACACGATTCCGCCGCACCAGGTGAACTACCGCGCCAATGTCTGGGCGTTGAAGGAGCAGGGCGCCCGGGAGATCGTGTCGGTCGCTTCGGTCGGGGGAATTCGCGAGGACCTGGGACCGGGGAAGATCGTGGTTCCGCACCAGATCATCGACTACACTTGGGGCAGAATCGGCACCTTTTTCGAGGACGATGCCCCGGTGAAGCACATCGACTTCACCGAGCCGTATACGGCCGGCCTGCGCAGGCGGCTGCTCGCCGCGGCGGCGAGCAGCGGCGAGCCGGCCGGCGACGGCGCGGTGTACGCGGCAACCCAGGGGCCGCGCCTGGAGACCGCCGCGGAAATCGACCGGCTGGAGAAAGACGGCGCGGACATCGTCGGCATGACCGGCATGCCCGAGGCTTCCCTCGCGCGGGAGGCCGGGCTCGCCTATGCGGCGATCGCCGTCGTCGTCAACCACGCGGCCGGGCGCGGGGCCAGCGCCCGCGGCATCCCGCTGCAGGAGATCGAAGAGGTCCTCGAGGACTCGATGGCGCGGGTACGGAAGATCATCGCGGCGCTGGCGGCATGATCCGCGAGGTTCTCAGGATGGGCGATCCGCGGCTGCTCGAGAAGTCGAGGCCCGTGCAATCGTTCGGCACACCCGAGTTGCGCGAGCTGATCGCCGACATGCGCGACACGATGGCCCATCTGAACGGCGCAGGGCTCGCCGCTCCGCAGATAGGTGTGATGCTGCGGGTGGTGATCTTCGGCGTCACGCGCAACCCGCGCTACCCGGACGCGGAGGAAGTGCCGGACACGGTGCTCATCAACCCGATCATCACACCGATCGGAGACGAGATGGACGAAGCCTGGGAGGGCTGTCTGTCGGTGCCCGGAATGCGAGGCGTGGTGCCGCGCTACACCAGGGTGCGTTACCGCGGGTACGATGACTCGGGCGCGCCGGTCGACCGGACCGTCGAGAGTTTCCACGCGCGCGTGGTGCAGCACGAGTGCGACCATCTCGACGGCGTTCTCTATCCGATGCGCATCCGCGACCTGTCGCAGTTCGGCTTCGTCGACGTGCTGTTCCCGGGACAGGACGTCGTCGACGAATAGTCACTGAAACTGCAGCGCCTGGAGGAGATCGGTCTCGAACTGCAGTATCTTCTTCGGATTCGAAAGCGCCGCGCCGGACACCACCAGCACGTCCTCGGCGCGCTCGCCGAGCGTCACGATCTTGGCGTTGTGCAGGCTGATGTCGTAGCGGCTCAGGACCAGCGCGATGGCGTAAAGCAGGCCGGTGCGGTCGCCTGCGGTGATCGACAGGGAGTGGTATTGCCCCTTTTCGTCCGGAACGACCCGCACCTCGGGCGCGATCGGAAAGTGCCTGACCCGGCGCGACACCCGTCCTGCGAAGGGCGGCGGCAGAGGAACCTGGTCCGCGAGCCAGGTCGCGAGCTCCTCTTCGATTTTCGAGATCGTGTCCCGCGGATGCGGCACATTGCCCACGTCCATGACCTGGAAAGTGTCGAGCGCGAACCCGTGGCGGGTGGTGTAGATCTTCGCGTCGACGATGGACAGGCCCACCGACCCGAAGTAGCCGCAGATGCGGGCGAACAGGTCCTTCTGATCCCGGACGTAGATCATGGCCTGCAGCCCTTCGCCCGCGGGCGAGAGGCGCGCCTTCACCACCGGCTGCTCGACGCTGGTCCGGGAATGGAGCATGCGCGCATGCCACGCGATCTCCTGGGGATCGTGGCGCAGGAAATAGGGCACGTCGAAGTTCTTCCACAAGGCGTCCTGAACGGTGTCGGACAGCTCGTACAGGCCCAGCAAGCGCTTCGCCTCGGCCTGCTTGCTCTGGATGTACTGGTCGGCCTCGAGCCTGCCGCCTTTCAGCAGGGTGCTCGTGGCGTTGAAGAGATCTTCCAGCAGCTTGCTCTTCCAGGCGTTCCAGACCTTCGGGCTGGTGCCGCGGATGTCCGCCACCGTGAGCAGGTACAGCGCGACCAGGCGCCGCTCGGTCCCGACGACCTCCGCGAAGCGCCTGACGACCTCCGGGTCCGAGAGGTCCTGCTTTTGCGCCACGGACGACATGGTGAGGTGGTGCTCGACCAGGAATGCGACCAGGCTCGTGTCCTCGGCCGAAAGGCCGTGCTCGCGGCAGAAGCGGCGGGCGTCGACCTTGCCGAGCTGCGAGTGATCGCCTCCGCGGCCCTTGGCGATGTCGTGGAAGATCGCCGCGATGTAGAGCAGCCAGTGGCGCTCGAGGCCGGCGATCAGCCGGCTGCAGAGCGGATACTCGTGCGAGAACTCGAGCATCGTGAAGCGGCGCAGGTTGCGCACCACCGCGAGGATGTGCTGGTCGACGGTGTAGACGTGGAAGAGGTCGTGCTGCATCTGCCCGACGATGCGCCGGAACGCTGGCAGGTAACGGCCCAGGATCCCGTACTGGCTCATGCGCCGCAGCTCGTGGACGATGCCGCGGGGCTGCTGGAGCAGCGCCAGGAAGGTCGCGCGGTTGCGCGCATCCCGCCGGTACGCCGCGTCGATGCGATCGCGCGCCCGCCATAGGGCGCGAAGCGTCTTGGCCGTCATGCCTTGCAGCTCGGAGTGCTGCTGCATCACCAGGAAGCTCTCCAGGATGGCGCCCGGGTCGCGCTCGAACAGATCGGCGCGGCGCGCGTCCAGCAGCTCGCCCACGCGCGAGAACTTCTCGTCGATCACCTCGGCGCCGGAGGTCTTCACGGGAAAGATCTCGGAGCCGATGTTCTGCAGCAGGATGGTATTGAGCTGCGTGATCGCCTTCGCCGCCCGATAGTACGCTTGCATCAGCTGCTCACCGGCACGGCGGTGCGACCTGGCCGAGTAGCCCATGTCGCGGGCCAGACTCTCCTGGAAATCGAAGAGCAGCCGGTCCTCGCGCCGTCCCGCGGCGAAATGCAGGCGCACGCGCAGGTTCTGCAGCAGCCGGTGATGGCGATGGGCCTCGCGCGCCTCGTCCGCCGTTATCAGGCCGCGGCGCGCGAGCCCCGGCCAGGTGTGCCCCAGGCCGGAGGCGCGGCCGATCCACATGACGACCTGCAGGTCGCGAAGCCCGCCGGGGGCTTCCTTGAGATTGGGCTCGAGGCTGTAAGGGCTATCCTGGAACTTGGTGTGGCGCTGCTCCTGTTCGAAACGCTTCGCCTTGAAGAACGCCTGGGAGTCGATGCTCTCCGAGCGGGCACGCTCGAAACGCGAGAACAGGTCCCGGTTTCCGGCGAGCAGCCTCGCCTCGAGGAGGCTGGTCATGACCGTGACGTCCTTGGCGGCTTCCTCGACGCACTCGTCGACGGTGCGGACGCTGTGGCCGAGCTCGAGGCCCGTGTCCCACAGCCTTCCCACCAGATCCTCGATCTTCGCGACCAGCTCGGGAGAGGCCGCCTCGCCCAGCAGGATCAGGACGTCGATATCGGAGTGGGGGTAGAGCTCGCCACGACCGTAGCCGCCCACCGCGACGAGGGCGAGAGACGAGGGCAAGCGCAGCTCTCGGATTACGTCTTTCAGGGTCCGGTCGATGAGCCGGCAGTGCTCGCGCAGGACCATCGGGCCGTCCGCGTTCCGGCGGAAGCGGGCCTGCAACGCGGCGCGCTCGGCCTGGACGTTCGCTTTCAGCCGCGCGAAGGCGTTGCCCGTTTCCCCAGACGTCGCCGCCGGTGACAGCATGGTCACTGCTTCGGCGGAGGGGGGGCGCCGGCGGAGAGCGTCAGGACCTCATAGCCGTTCTCGGTGACCAGAACGGTATGCTCCCACTGCGCGGACAGGCTGTGGTCCTTGGTCACGATGGTCCAGCCGTCGGCGAGCTCCCGGACCGCCGGCTTGCCGGCGTTGATCATCGGCTCGATGGTGAAGGTCATGCCGGCCTGGAGCCGCATGCCGGTTCCGGGCCGCCCGTAATGCAGCACTTGCGGCTCCTCGTGGAATTTCTTGCCGATGCCGTGTCCGCAGAATTCGCGCACCACGCTGTAGCCCTGGGCTTCGGCGTGCTGCTGGATCGCCGCGCCGACGTCGCCGAGAAACGCGCCCGGACGCACCGTCCGGATGCCGAGCCACATGCATTCGTAAGTCGTGTCGCACAGCCGGCGCGCCTGGATCGAAGGCTCGCCGACGTAGAACATCCGGCTCGAGTCCCCGTGGTAGCCGTTCTTGATCACGGTCACGTCGACGTTGAGGATATCCCCGTGCTTCAGTACCCGGTCGCCCGGAATCCCGTGGCAGACCTGGTGGTTGACCGACGTGCAGATCGACTTGGGGAAGGGCTTGTAGCCGGGGGGCGCGTAGTTGAGGGGTGCAGGGACCGCCTTCTGCTCCTCCACGATCAGGTCGTGGCACAGCCGGTCGAGCTCGCCCGTGGTGACACCCGGCTTGACCCGCGGGGCGACGAAGTCGAGCACCTCGGCGGCGAGCTGTCCGGCAACGCGCATCTGCCGGATGTCCTCCGCCGTCTTCAGATGTATCGCCATGCGCGGCAAAAAAAGTGCGAAGGATATGTCATGGACTCCGCCGGGGCAATTGTCAGGGGTAATACTCTGTTTGCACAGGAAAAAAGCTTGCGCCATCCGCAATGCGCATGCTACTATTTTAAATCCAGCCGGGCTTGGCTCGGCTGAATTTTTCCGCTCCCGCCGTTAGGGTGCCCGGCCGCTTGTGCCGGGTCATTGGCCGGGGAGCGGTCCGATAACCCTAACCGGAGTCATTCATGTCGACCACGATGCGCCAGATGCTCGAAGCGGGCGTGCATTTCGGCCACCAGACCCGCTACTGGAACCCGAAGATGGAGCCCTTCATCTTCGGCCACCGCAACAAGATTCATATCATCAATCTCGAGAAGACGATGGTCATGTATCTCGAGGCGATGAAGTTCGTGCGCCAGCTTTCGTCGAACAAGGGCACGTTGCTGTTCGTCGGGACGAAGCGCCAGGCGCGCGAGATCATCCGCGAGGAAGCCGAGCGCTGCTCATCGCCGTATGTCGATCACCGGTGGCTTGGAGGAATGCTCACGAACTTCAAGACGGTCCGGCAGTCCATCAAGCGGCTGAAGGACATGGAAGCCGCGATCGAGGACGGCAGCGTCGACAAGATGCCGAAGAAGGAAGGCCTGCACTTCCAGCGCGAGATGGCGAAGCTGCAGCGCAGCCTCGGCGGCATCAAGAGCCTCGACAACCGGCCCGACGCCCTGTTCGTGATAGACGTCGGCTACCAGAAAGGCGCGGTCGCGGAGGCCAAGAAGCTCGGCATCCCGGTGATCGGAGTGGTCGATACCAATCATTCGCCCGACGGGATCGCGTACGTGATCCCGGGGAACGACGATTCCAGCCGCGCGATCCGCCTGTACGCGCGCGGCATCGCCGATGCGATTCTCGAGGGTCGCAATCAGGTGGTGCAGGAAATCATCGGGGCGGCATCGGACGAATTCGTCGAAGTCGACGAGCCGCGCGGGAAAGAGGAATGATCGGCCCCTGCCGGCGGAAAAAAGGGGCTCGGCAGCCCCTTTTTTTTAATCTTTTTCGAGAAATGAGGCATCCGTAATGGCGGAGATCACCGCAAGCGCCGTCAAGGAGCTGCGCGACAGAACCGATGCGCCGATGATGGAGTGCAAGAAGGCGCTCGTCGAGGCGAACGGCGACCTGGGAAAGGCCGAGGAGCTGCTGCGCGTTCGCCTGGGGAACAAGGCTTCGAAGGCGTCGACGCGCACGGCCGCCGAAGGTGTCGTCGCAGTCCACGTTACGCAAGACGCGAAGCTGGCTGCGATGGTCGAGGTGAATTGCGAGACCGACTTCGTCGCGAAGAACGAAGATTTCCTCAATTTCGCCAAGTCGCTCGCTGAGCTCGTGGTGAAGAAGGGCCCGGCCGATGTCCCGGCGCTCTCCGCGCTGCCCCTCGTCAGTGGGACGGTTGAGCAGACGCGGACGGCGCTCGTCGGCAAGATCGGCGAGAACATGTCGATCCGGCGCTTCGCGAGGATTGCCGCGAAGGGGCGAATCGCCCACTACGTCCACGGCGCAAAGATCGGCGTTCTCCTCGACATCTCAGGCGGAGACGATCAGTTCGCCCGGGAGCTTGCGCAACACATCTCCTGGGCGAAACCCTTGGCACTCTCGAAGGACGGCGTGCCGGCGGACCTGATCAAGAAGGAGCGCGATATCGCGACGGCTGCGGCGGCAGCGTCGGGCAAACCGCCGAACATCGTCGAAAAAATGATCGAAGGAGGCGTGCAAAAGTATCTGAAGCAGGTAACGTTGCTCGGACAGGGGTTTGTGAAGGACGAGAAGCAGAGCGTCGAAGCTGTGCTCAAGACGAAGGGTGCATCGATTTCGAGCTTCGCTCTCTACGTCGTCGGCGAAGGCATCGAGAAGAAATCGGGCGATTTCGCCGCCGAGGTCATGGCGCAGGTGAGCAAGGCGAAGAAGGATGAAGAGCCAGAAAAAACCTCTTGAGATGGCCGCGTCGGCGAAGTACAAGCGCATCCTGCTCAAGCTGAGCGGGGAAGCCCTGATGGGCGAAGACCCGTACGGGATCAACCGGGCGACGATCGAGCGCATCGTCGGCGAGATCGCGCAGGTGGCGGCGCTCGGCCTGGAGATCGCGGTGGTGATCGGCGGCGGCAACATCTTCCGGGGGGTCGCGCCGGGCGCGGCGGGCATGGACCGGGCGACTGCCGACTACATCGGGATGATGGCGACGATCATGAACGCGCTCGCGCTGCAGGACGCGATGAGGCAGGCGGGGCTGAGCGCGCGGGTCCAGTCGGCGCTCAACCTCGAGCAGGTGGTCGAGCCTTACATCCGCAACAAGGCGATCCGCTACCTGGAAGAGGGCAAGGTCGTGATCTTCGCCGCGGGCACGGGCAATCCCTTCTTCACGACCGACACCGCGGCCGCGCTGCGCGGGACCGAGATCGGAGCCGAGATGGTGCTCAAGGCGACCAAGGTCGACGGGGTCTACACCGCCGATCCCAAGCTGCGCCCGGATGCGAAGCGCTACGACAAGGTGAGCTTCGACGAGGCGATCGGCAAGAACCTCAAGGTCATGGACGCGACGGCGTTCGCCCTGTGCCGCGATCAGAAGCTTCCCATCACGGTCTTCAGCATCCTGAAGGCAGGCGCCATGAAGCGCGTGGTGACCGGCGAGCCCGAGGGCACGCTGGTCTACGTTGATCCCTGAGCTCGCGACGACGGAGAAGCCATGGACAATCTGGCCGAGGTCAAGAAGAACACCGAGCAGCGCATGCACAAGTCGCTTGAAGCTCTGAAGGCGGACCTGGGGAAGGTCCGCACCGGCCGGGCGCATGCCGGGCTGCTGGACCATGTCATGGTGGACTACTACGGCACTCAGACGCCCATCCCCAAGGTGGCCAACGTCAGCCTGATCGACGGGCGCACCCTCGGGGTGTCCCCCTGGGAGAAGAAGATGGTGGGCGCGATCGAGAAGGCCATCCGGGACTCGGATCTCGGCCTGAATCCCGCTTCACACGGAGACATGGTTCGCGTCCCGATGCCGGCGCTCACCGAGGAACGCCGCCGCGACCTCGTCAAGGTGATCAAGCACGAGGGCGAGAACGCGAAGGTCGCGGTGCGCAACCTGCGGCGTGACGCCAACCACGCGCTCAAGGAGATGCTCAAGAAAAAGACCGTGTCTGAAGACCAGGAACGGCGCGCCCAGGACGAGGTCCAGAAGCTCACCGACAAGCACATCGCCGACATCGACAAGATGATCGCGGCGAAAGAAGCGGAATTGATCGCCGTCTGATCACGGAGAACAGGCAGGACATGAAATCCTTCAGCAGCTCTACCCGCGAGATTCCGTCGCCCGGCGCGGTACCCCGGCACATCGCCGTGATCATGGACGGCAACGGCCGCTGGGCGAAGAAACGGTACCTGCCCCGGGTCGCGGGGCACAAGCAGGGAGTCGAGACGGTGCGCCGGGTCACGCAGTGCTGCGCCGAGCGCGGCGTCGAATACCTCACCCTGTTCGCCTTCAGCTCCGAGAACTGGCGCAGGCCGGCGGAGGAGGTGTCCACCCTGAGGCAGCTGTTCATGGTCGCCCTGGAGCAGGAGGCCGAGCGCCTGCACCGGAACCGGGTTCGGCTCAAGGTCATCGGCGACATCACTCCCTTCGGGGCGCGCGTCACCGAGCTCGCCCGTCGCGCCGAGGAATTGACCGCGGAGAACAAGGGCCTCACCCTGACTATCGCCGCCAACTACGGCGGGCGCTGGGATCTGATGCAGGCGCTGGGGAGGCTGGTGCGCACGCAGCCGATCCCTGCCGGAGGCTACTCGGAGGAGCAGCTGACGCCGCATCTCGCGCTCAACTACGCGCCCGAGCCCGACCTGTTCATCCGCACCGGCGGAGAGCAGCGCATCAGCAACTTCCTCCTGTGGCAGCTCGCGTACACCGAGCTGTACTTCACCACGACGCTGTGGCCGGATTTCGACGCCGCGCACCTCGACGAGGCGATCGAGTGGTACCAGCAGCGCGAGCGGCGCTTCGGGCGCACCAGCGAGCAGCTCGAGGAGTCCAAGCGGCAAGGCACCGGCCGGCGGAGGATCGCGTAGCGTTCCCGGCCGGGCGGGCGGGAGTGCGCGTGCTGCCATGCTCAAGACGCGCGCGTTGACCGCGGCAGCGCTGCTCGTGCTCTTCGGCGCCGCGCTCTTCCTCCTTCCGCAGTGGGCCTGGATCGCGTTCTGCGCGGGCCTCCTGGCGATCGCGGTCTGGGAGTGGGGCGGGCTCGCCGCGCTCGGGCCGCTCGGCCGCGCGACGTACGCGGCCTTGCTGGTCGCTCTCTTCGCGTCGCCGCTCTTTTTCGGGGGCCTGCGGGGCTCCTATGCGCCGGCGTGGGCCTACGGAGTTTCCGGCGTCTTCTGGCTCCTGCTTGCGCCGCTGTGGATATGGCGCGGCCCCCGCATCGGCGGCCGGGCGGTGCTGCTCGCGGTCGGGACTCTCGTCCTCGTGCCCGCGTGCGCGGCGCTCGTGGACCTGCGGGGCGGTCACCCGGCGCTGCTGCTCGCAGTGCTGGGCACGGCGTGGATCTCGGACTCTGCAGCCTATTTCACCGGCCGGCGCTTCGGCAGGCGCAAGCTCGCCCCGTCCATCAGCCCGGGCAAGACCTGGGAAGGCGTGGCGGGGGCGCTGGTGGCGGTGGGGCTGTATGCGTTCGCCTGGGCGGCGCTAGGGGTTCCGGAGAATCCCTGGGTCGGGAGCGCGCGTTCAGCGCCAGCCGGGCTGTTCGCCGTCCTGCTCGGTCTCGCGGCGGTGGGTATCATTGGCGATCTGTTCGAATCTCTGATAAAACGCCAGGCGGGAGTGAAGGACAGCGGCACGCTTCTTCCCGGACACGGGGGGATGCTCGATCGCATCGACGCCCCCGTGGCCATGCTGCCGCTGGCGGTGCTTGCGTTCATGAGATGAGCAAGATGCAGAACATCGCGATACTCGGCGCAACCGGGTCGATCGGGGCGAGCACTCTGGACGTGATCGCCCGGCATCCTGCCCGCTTCCGGGTGGCCGCTCTCACCGCCAACCGCCAGGTCGACGAGCTGGCGGAGCTGTGCCGGCGACACCGGCCCGACACCGTCTGCATCGCCGACGCCTCCCAGGCGCCGCGGCTGCGCGAGCGCCTTGCCGGCACGGGCTTCAGGATTCTGGCGGGAGAGGAAGGCCTGGTCGAGACCGTTTCCTCGCCGCAGATCGACTGCGTCATGGCGGCGATCGTGGGCGCCGCGGGACTTCGCGCCACGCTCGCCGCGGCAAAGGCGGGCAAGAAGCTGCTTCTCGCGAACAAGGAAGCGCTGGTCGTTGCCGGCCCGGTGTTCATGGGGACCGTGCGCGCGAGTGGCGCGATGCTCCTGCCGATCGACAGCGAGCACAACGCGATCTTCCAGTGCCTGCCGGCGTTCGCGACGGGGGAGCTGGCGGCGAAAGGGATACGCAGGATTCTCCTCACCGGCTCGGGGGGACCGTTCCGCGCGCGGGCGCGCACGGACCTGCACCGCGTGACGCCCGACGAGGCGTGCGCCCATCCGAACTGGGTGATGGGGCGCAAGATCTCGGTGGATTCGGCGACGATGATGAACAAGGGCCTGGAGATCATCGAAGCCCACTGGCTGTTCGGCGCCGCGCCGGAGCAGATCCAGGTCGTCGTCCATCCCCAGAGCGTGGTGCACTCCATGGTGGAGTACGCCGACGGGTCGGTGATCGCCCAGCTGGGCCATCCCGACATGCGCACGCCGATCGCCCAGGCGCTCGCCTACCCGGAGCGCATCGACGCGGGAGTGCCCTCGCTCGATCCGTTTCGCATCGGCTCGCTCAGCTTCGAGCGGCCTGATTTCGAGCGCTTTCCCGCGCTCCGGCTCGCCTACGCTGCGCTCAGGAGCGGAGGAGCCGCGCCCGCCACGCTCAACGCGGCCAACGAAGTGGCGGTCGCCGCGTTTCTCGAAGGCAGGCTGCCGTTCCTTCAGATCACGGCGGTGATCGAGGAAACGCTGAACTCGCTCGAGGCGGGTCCCCTGGGCACGCTCGAGGAAGTCTTGGCGGCCGACGCGCGGGGCCGGTCGCGTGCGACGCAGATCGTTTCCCGCTTCAATTCCAACGCCGCGTGAACGTCGCCTACACCGTCGCCGCCTTCGTCGTCGCGCTCGGCGTGCTCATCGTCTTCCACGAGCTCGGCCACTTCCTCGTCGCGCGCCTGTTCGGGGTCAAGGTGCTGCGGTTTTCGATCGGCTTCGGCAGGCCGCTGTGGCGGACTCTGCGCGGAGCCGATCGCACCGAATGGGTGGTCGCGGCGCTCCCGCTCGGCGGCTACGTGAAGATGCTCGACGAGCACGAAGCGCCGGTCGCCCCGGAAGAAGTTCACCGCGCGTTCAATCGCCAGAGCGTGTGGCGGCGGATCGGCATCGTCGCCGCCGGGCCGCTGGCGAATTTCCTGCTCGCCGTCGCACTTTACTGGATGCTGTTCGTCGGCGGCGTGCAGGAAGCGAAGCCCATCGTGGGCGCTCCCGAGCCCGGGACCGCTGCGGCCGCCGCGGGGCTGGAGCGGGGCGAGACGATTCTGAGGATAAACGGCGAGGCGGCCGCGAGCTGGCAGCAGGTTCGCTGGCGGCTGCTGCAGCTCGCGGTGGAGAAACAGCCCGCGCGGCTCGAGGTCATCGATGCGAAGCGGCATCTCGCGACGCGCACGCTGGATTTGTCGTCCTTCGATCTCGAGGGCTTCGACAACGATCCGCTGGGACGGCTGGGGCTGAGGCTCGATCGGCCCGACGTCGCCCCGGTCGTCGGCAGGCTCGTGCCGGGCGGCGTCGCCGAGCGCGGCGGAATGCGCGCGGGCGACCGCATCGTGTCGGTCGACGGCGCCGACGTGCGCGTATGGGAGGACGTGGTCACCGCGGTAAGGCGCCGGCCCGGAGAGATCGTCCGCCTCGGCATCCGCCGCGGGGGCGAGGAACTCCGGCTCAGCCTGCGGGCCGAGGCGCTGCAGGAGGGCGGCCGCAGCATCGGCCGCATCGGCGCGGCGCCGCAGATCGATCCCGACGCGATGAAGGATTTCCTGACGCTGGTGCGTTACGGCCCTGTTACCGCGCTCCGCATGGCGGTCCAGCGGACGTGGGAGACCTCCGCGTTCAGCCTGAAGATGCTCGGCAAGATGGTGATCGGCGAAGTATCGTGGAAGAATCTGAGCGGTCCCCTGACGATCGCCGACTATGCGGGCCAGTCCGCGCAGCTCGGGCTGGGCGCCTACGTCGCGTTTCTGGCGTTGATCAGCATCAGCCTGGGCGTGCTCAACCTGCTGCCGATACCATTATTGGACGGCGGACACTTACTATATTATGTCGTCGAGATTTTGAAGGGGAGCCCGGTTTCCCAGCGCGTCATGGAGCTGGGCCAGCGCGTCGGCCTCACCGTGCTCCTGTTCCTGATGGCGTTCGCGATCTACAACGATTTCAACCGTCTGTTGACGGGCTGACTTTCCTAAGTGAAAAACGCGTTGCGGGCGGCGATTCTCTTGCTCATGCTCGCCGAGCCGGCGTGGGCATTCGCTCCCTTCGTGGTGAAAGATATCCGCGTCGAGGGGATTCAGCGCATCGAGGCCGGAACGGTGTTCAACTACCTTCCGGTAAAAGTGGGCGACCGCATGACCGACGAGAAGGCCTCGGCGGCGATCCGCACCCTGTTCGCGACCGGCTTCTTCCGGGACGTGCGCCTCGAGGTGCAGGGCAACGTGCTGATCGTGAGCCTCGAGGAGCGCCCGGCGATCGCGGCGATCGAATTCTCCGGAATGAAGGAATTCGAGAAGGACAAGGTCAAGCAGGGCTTGCGCGACGTGGGCTTCCAGGAAGGCCGCATCTTCGATCGCGCTCTCCTCGACCAGGCGGAGCAGGAGCTGAAGCGCCAATATCTCACCCGGGCGCTGTACGGCGTGGAGATCACGACGACGGTCACGCCGCTCGAGCGCAACCGTGTCGCCATCAACTTCAACATCGTCGAAGGGGAAGTGGCGAAGATCAGGCGGATCAACATCGTCGGCAACAAGGCCTATTCGGAGAGCGAGCTGCTCGACGTGATGCAGCTGCGCACGCCGGGGATGTTCACGTTCTTCTCGAAGAACGACCAGTATTCCCGGCAGAAGCTGCAGGGCGATCTGGAGACGCTGCGCTCGTTCTACCTGAACAACGGCTACATGGAGTTCAACATCGATTCGACGCAGGTATCGATCACCCCCGACCGGCGCGACATCTACATCACCGTGAACATCACCGAGGGCGAGAAATACAAGGTGACCGAGGTGAAGTTCAGCGGGGACTTGCTGATCCCGGAGAGCGAGCTGCGGCCCCTCGTCACGGTGAAGCCGGGTGAAACGTTCTCCCGGGAGAAGCTCACCGACTCCACCAAGGCGATCACCGACCGCCTGGGCAGGGAAGGGTATGCGTTCGCCAACGTCAACGCCAACCCCGAGATCGACAAGGAGCAGCGCACGGTCAAGTTCACGTTTCTCGTCGACCCCGGGCGGCGCGTGTACGTGCGCCGCATCAACGTCTCGGGCAATTCGCGCACCCGCGACGAGGTCGTGCGCCGGGAGATGCGCCAGCTCGAAGGGGCGTTTTTCGACAGCCAGAAGCTGCAACTCTCGAAGCAGCGGATCGACAAGACCGGATACTTCAGCGAGGTGGAAGTGGAGACGCCCGCGGTCCCGGGCACGACCGATCAGGTGGACGTCAACGTCAGGGTCAAGGAGAAGCCGACCGGCGCGTTCCTCGTCGGAGTCGGCTTCTCGAGCGTCGACCGGCTGATCCTCCAGGCCTCGGTGCAGCAGGCCAATTTCTTCGGGACCGGCAACACCGTGGGGTTCCAGATCGCGTCGGGAACGGTCAACAAGGTCGCGGCGATCTCCTTCACGGACCCCTACTACACCGTCGACGGCGTCAGCCGGGGCTTCGATCTGTACCGGCGCGACGTGAATGCCACGACGCTGGGGGTAGGAGACTACAGGACCAGCACCGTGGGAGGCGCGGTGCGCTACGGGGTGCCCTTCACCGAATACGACACGCTCTTCTTCGGGCTGGGGGTGGAGTACGTAAACCTCCGCCTCGAGGACGACAGCCCGCAGCGCTATCTCGACTTCCAGAACCAGTTCGGCAGCCGCTACACGACGCTGATCAACAACTCCGGCTGGGTGCGCGACACCCGCGACAGCGTCATCTGGCCTACGCGGGGCAACCTGCAGCGGGCCAACCTGGAGCTCGGGGTGCCGCCGGGGGACCTGGAATACTGGAAAGCGACCTACACGCATCAGTATTTCTACCCGGCATCGAAGAACTTCACCTTCGTGCTGTCCGGAGAGGTGGACGCGGCGAACGGGTTCGGGAGCAAGCCGCTGCCGTTCTTCAAGAACTACTACTCGGGCGGGATAGGCAGCGTGCGCGGGTTCCGCACGGCTTCGCTCGGGCCGCGCGACGCTGAAGGCGTATTCCTCGGCGGAGACCGCAAGCTCAACGGGTCGGCCGAGCTGCTGTTCCCGGTGCCCGGAAACACCAACGACCGCTCGATGCGCCTGGGAGCGTTCATCGACGCGGGGCAGGTGTACGGAACGAGCCAGCCGGTCGAGCTCTCGCAACTGCGCGCGGCGTGGGGCATGAGCTTCGCCTGGAACTCGCCCGTCGGCCCTCTCAAATTCAGCATCGCCCGGCCTTTCAACGAGCGGCCCGGCGACGCGCTGCAGGCCTTCCAGTTCACGCTTGGCACCGCGTTCTGAGGGCCCGGTATAATCGGCCCATGTCAGCATCGAAAACGACGCGGCGATCCCTCGCCGGCTTCTCGTTCGCAGCGCTCGTCCTGATCGCCGCTCCGGCCGTCTCCCAGACGAGCATCGGCTTCGTGAGCCTCGAGCGCATCCTGCGCGAGGCGCCGCCCGCGCAGGCGGCGCAGAAGAAGCTCGAGCAGGAATTCGCGGGGCGCGTCCAGGACCTCAGCAGGCAGGCGGAGCAGCTGAAGAAGATGCAGGAGACCCTGGAGAAGAACGCCGTGACGATGTCCGAGTCCGATCGCCAGAAGCGCGAGCGCGAGTTCGGCGACGCCAACCGCGAATTCCAGCGCAAGCAGCGCGAATTCAACGAGGACCTGGCGCAGAAGCGCAAAGAGGAGTTCGAGCGCGTCATAGAGCGCGCGAACCGCGCCGTGCGGCAGATCGCCGAGACCGAGAAGCTCGACGTGGTGTTCCAGAACGAGCAGGTCGTCTGGGCGAGCAGCCGCATCGACATCACGGACAAAGTCATAAAGGCGCTCAGCGAGCCGCGCGCCGCAGCCAAGTAGTCCGCGGGCGGCGGGCGAGACACAGGCGCTGGATCAGCCGTGACGCAAACCAACTCCCGCTCCCACCGGCTCGCCGAAATCGTCGCGAAGCTGGGCGGGGAGCTGGTCGGCGCCCCCGACGTCGAGATCCGGCGCATGGCCACGCTGGAAGGCGCCGGGCCCGGGGACCTCGTGTTCGTCGCCGGCACCAAGTACCTGGAGCGATTGGGCGGCACGCGCGCTTCGGCCGTGATCCTCGCCAAAGGGCAGCGGGGCGCGACGACGCTGCCCCGGATCCTCTGCGACGACCCCTACGCCTACTACGCGCTCGCGGCTCAGCTCCTGAGCCCCGACGAGCGTCCCGCGGCCGGAATTCACCCGCAGGCGGTGATCGACGCCGGGGCGCGGGTTCCGCCTTCGGCCGCCGTCGGGCCCTTCTGCCACGTCGCCGGCGGCGCGCGACTGGGCGAGCGCGTCGTGCTGGACGCCGGGTGCAGCATCGGCAGGGACGCGCAGATAGGGGAGGACGGGCGCCTCGGCCCCTCGGTGACCGTCTATCCCGGATGCGTGATCGGCAAGCGCGCGCTGATCCACGCGGGAGCCGTGGTCGGCGCCGACGGATTCGGTCTCGCGCCGCACGCCGGCCGCTGGATCAAGATCCCGCAGACGGGGCGCGTGGTCATCGGCGACGACGTCGAGATCGGAGCCAACACGACCATCGACCGCGGCGCCCTGGACGACACGGTCATCGAGGACGGGGTGAAGCTCGACAACCAGATCCAGATCGGCCATAACGTCCGCATCGGGGCGCACACGGCGATCGCCGCCTGCGCCGGCGTGGCGGGCAGCACGCGCATCGGCAAGCACTGCGCGATCGGCGGCGCCGCGCGCATCATGGGACACATCGAGATCGCCGACCACGTCACGATCGCCGCGACCTCCTTCGTGACCAAGTCGATCAGGCGCGCCGGCACGTATACTGCGGTGCTGCCCGCCCAGCCCGGGCGCGAATGGGCGAGAACGATCGCGCATCTGCGAGGTCTCGAGCGCCTGGCGGAGCGGGTGCGCGAGCTGGAAGCGCGCTCCGGGCCGGCGGCGAAAAAGAGGAAGAGAAAGAGGTAGAAGATGGATATCCGCGCGATCCTGGAGACGCTGCCGCACCGCTATCCCATGCTGCTCATCGACCGGGTGATCGAGTGCGAGCCCGGCAAGCGCATCGTCGCCCTCAAGAACGTCACCATCAACGAGCCGTTCTTCAACGGGCATTTCCCGCGGCTTCCGGTGATGCCGGGGGTTCTGGTGGTGGAGGCGCTCGCGCAAGCCGCCGCGGTGCTCGCGTTCCGGACCGCCCAGAAGAAATCCGACGACAAGTCGATCTACTATCTGGTGGGAATCGACGGGGCCCGGTTCAAGCGCCCGGTCGTCCCCGGCGATCAGTTGCGGCTGCAGGTCACGGCCGACCGCATCGGGAGGGAACTCATGAAATTCTCGGCGGAAGCGCGGGTCGGGGACGCGCTCGCCGCCGAGGCGACGCTGCTTTGCACGCTGCGGCCGGCATGATCCACCCGAGCGCGATCGTTCATCGCGGGGCGAAGCTCGCGGCGGGCGTCTCGGTCGGACCGTATTCGATCATCGGCGAGCACGTCGAGATAGGCGAGGGCACCGCGATCGGAGCGCACGTCGTCATCGAAGGCAGGACCCGGATCGGGAGGGGCAACCGCATCTTCGCGCACAGCGTGCTCGGCGGAGCCCCCCAGGACAAGAAGTACGCGGACGAGCCGACGGCCCTCGAGATAGGCGACGGTAACCTGATACGCGAGTTCTGCACGTTCAACTGCGGCACGGTGCAGGACGCGGGCACCACGCGCATCGGCAGCGACAACTGGATCATGGCGTACGTTCACGTCGCCCACGATTGCCAGGTGGGCAACCACACGACTTTCGCCAACGCCGCGTCGATCGCGGGGCACGTGCACGTCGGCGACTACGCGGTGCTCGGCGGGTTCACGGGAGTGCACCAGTTCGTCCTGATCGGCGCGCATTCCATGACGGCGGGCGCGACGCTGCTGCTGCAGGACCTGCCGCCCTATGTCATGGCGGCGGGCAACGCCGCCAAGCCGTTCGGCATCAATGCCGAAGGATTGAAGCGGCGCGGCTTCGCGGAGGAGCAGATCGCCGAGATCCGGCGCGCGTACAAGACGCTGTACCGGTCCGGGCTGACGCTCGAGGAGGCGAAGAGCGTCATCGCGGGACAGGGCGAGAAGGTGCCGGCGCTCAGGGTGCTGGTCGAGTTCCTCGATCGGTCGAAGCGGGGCATCGTCCGCTGATCGCGTGGCCGGCGAATCCATCCTCGTAGGCATCGTGGCCGGGGAGGCCTCGGGGGATTTCCTCGGGGCTCATCTCATGGCGGCGCTTCGCGAGCGCGTACCCGGCCTGCGCTTCGTCGGCATCGGCGGGCCGAGGATGGAGGGACAGGGCCTGGAGTCGTGGTTCCCGATGGAGAAGCTCGCGGTGCGCGGTTACGTCGAGGTCCTGCGGCATTTCCTCGAGATCGTCTCGATCCGGCGGAAGCTGGAGCGGCGGCTGATCGACGCCAGGCCCAGGCTCTTCATCGGCGTCGACGCGCCGGATTTCAATCTCGGTCTGGAGCGCAAGCTCAAGCGCGCCGGCATTCCCAGCGTGCACTACGTGAGCCCGTCGCTGTGGGGCTGGCGCGGCGGACGCATGTCCTCGATCGCCGCCTCGGTCGACAGGGTTCTCGTGCTCTTCCCCTTCGAAGAGGCCCTGTACCGCGACGCCGGCGTTCCGGTCACCTACGTCGGCCATCCGCTGGCGGACCTCACCTCCGAGGACAACGGAACCGCGCTTGCGCGCGAGCAACTGAAGCTCCCCGCAACCCGCAAGGTCATCGCGCTGCTGCCGGGAAGCAGGCAGTCGGAGCTGCATTACATGGCCGGCTGCTTCGCCCGCACGGCGAAGCTCATCGCGTCGCGCCAGCCGGCCGTGCACTTCCTGGTCCCGCTCATCAGCCGCGAGACGCGCGCCATCTTCGAGGAAGCCGTGTATGCGGCCGGCGCGACCGACCTGCCGCTCACGGTCCTGTTCGGCCACGCTCGCGAGGCGCTCGCCGCCTGCGACGTGGCGCTGGTGGCGAGCGGCACGGCGACGCTCGAGACCGCGCTCGCGCGCAAACCCATGGTCATCACCTACAAGATGGCCGCGCTGACCGCGTGGATGATGGCGAGGATGGCCACCGTTCCCTACGCGGGACTGCCGAACATCATCGCCGGGGAATTCGTGGTGCCCGAGCTCCTGCAGCGCGACGCGACGCCCGAGAACCTCGCGCAGGCGGTGCTGAATTCGCTCAACGACCCGGTCGTCGCACGCAAGCTTCCCGAGCGCCTCGACCGCATACGCCGGCTCCTGCGGGTAGACACGGCGGCGCGGGCGAGCGAAGCGCTGCTGCAGTGGCTGCGGCCCGCCTGATCTGCGGTGTCGACGAGGCCGGCCGGGGCCCGCTGGCCGGACCGGTGTGCGCGGCGGCAGTCGTCTTTCCTCCCGGGAGGCGCGTCCCCAACGGGCTCGCCGATTCCAAGCTGTTGAGCGCGCCGCGCCGCGAGGTGCTTGCCCGCGTCATCAGGGAACGATCGCTGGGCTGGGCGGTCGCCTGGGCGAGCGTCGAAGAGATCGACGCGCTGAACATCCTGCAGGCGAGCCTGCTCGCGATGAAGCGCGCGGTGGACTCCCTCGGCCTCGTCCCCGACGAGGTGCTTCTCGACGGGGCGAACTGCCCCCGGCTCGCGGTTCCGGCTCGCGCGGTGATCGACGGGGACGCGAAGGTGAAGGTGATCTCGGCGGCGTCGATTCTCGCCAAGACGGCGCGCGACGCGGAGATGCACCGCCTGCACGAACGTTTTCCCCAGTACGGCTTCGACGAGCACAAGGGCTACCCCACGCCGCGGCACCTCAGGGCGCTGCGCCGCTACGGCGTTTGCGACGCCTATCGGCGCAGCTTCGCGCCGGTCCGCGAGCTGATCGAACGCGGCTGACGCGGCTCGAGCTCCTCGATGAGCCTGCGGAGGGCCTCGCGCTCGGCCGCAGGGCGGAACAGCGGCCGTCTGGCGGTGGTAGAGCGCTTCAGGCGGGCGTAGAACACCGGGTCCAGCGCGGCGCGGCGAAGCACCCGCGCAAGTGCGCGTTCGTCGCCGACCCGGTAGTACCCGGGAAATCCGCGGCCGAGCATGCCGACGTTGCCGGAAACCTTCGACGCGACGACCGGGACCCCTGCCGCCGCGGCCTCGCAGACGACGTTGGCGCCGCCCTCCATGCGCGAGCTCAGCACGAGCAGGCGGCTGCCCGCGAGCCACCGCAGCGCCGTGGAATGCGGCACGTTCCCCAGCCAGCGGTAGCGGGCCTCGGCCCGCATCAGGCGCCGCGCCTCGCGCTCCATCGCGGGAGAGAGGGCTTCGCCGAGGTGAACGACCCGGAGTCCAGGGAGGTCCTCAAGGCGCCGCAGCGCCAGCGCGGCGCGGAACGGATCCTTCTCCTCGCGCAGGTGCCCCAGCACCGCGATGCGGAATCCGGCGGTGCGGCGCGCGGCCGGGGCTTCGGCCGATTGGTAGATGATCCGCGTCTTGCGGCGCAGGCGGGGAGCGAGCTCCTTCTTCCCCATGTCCTGCAGCACGACCAGGCGGTCGGCGAGATCGAGCGAGCGCCGCGCGTCCCGGTCGCTGCGGATGTCGCGGTACAAGTCGGTTCCCGTGAGGACCACCACGAGGGGCGCATCCGGATGCCGCTCGCGGAACGCCGCGATCGAGCCATGGCTGCGCCGCGCATGGAGCGCGATCATGCAGGCGGCCGCGGCGCCGTTCCAGGCGCGCGAAACGCGGACCGAATGACCGAGCGAGCGCAGCATGGCCGCCCAGCGCGCGGCGGTATGCAGGTTGCCGCTTCGCGAACGCGCGGCCGCGGGCGTGACGAGCGCAATTTTCATGCTATGTTCCCCGGATGCTCTCGGACCAGTTGCAGGACGCCCGGCGGCGCACGCGGGCGCTCACGCAGGATCTCGAAGGCCAGCAATTGTTCGGCCCAAAGCTCGCGATCGTCAATCCCGTGCTGTGGGAGCTCGGGCACGTCGCGTGGTTCCAGGAGCGCTGGTGCCTGAGGCTGCGCCCCGACGAATCCCTCGCGGACAGCCTGCTCGACGGGGCCGACGCGCTCTACGACTCGGCCAGTGTCGCCCACGACTTGCGGTGGACCCTGCCGCTGCCGGATCTGTCCGGGACGCTCGACTATCAGGCGCGCGTCCTCGACCGCGTGCTGGCTCGCCTCGGGCGCGAGCCGGACGATCCGTGGTTCCTCTATTTCGTGCGCCTTGCGCTCCTCCACGAGGACATGCACGCCGAAGCCTTCCACTATACGCGGCAGACGCTCGGCTACGGCGATCCCCTGCCGCAAGCTCCTCCCGCCGCGGCGCACGACGGGGAAGGGCTTCGCGGGGACGCGGAGGTGGCGGGAGGAACCTACTGGATAGGGGCCCCGCGCAATTCCGGATTCCACTTCGACAACGAGAAATGGGCACACCCCGTGAGCGTCGGCGGGTTCCGGATCGCAAAGGCGCAGGTCACGAACCGGGAGTTCCTCGAATTCGTGCGCGAAGGCGGCTACCGGCGCCGCGAGTGGTGGTCGTCCGAAGGCTGGAACTGCAAAGGCGACGCGGCCGCGCCGCGCTACTGGAAGGAGCGCGACGGGCGATGGCTGGAGCGCCGTTTCGCGCGCTGGATGCCGCTGGAACCGGAGCTTCCCGTGATGCACGTCGACTGGCACGAGGCGAGCGCCTATTGCCGCTATGCGGGCAGGCGCCTGCCCTCGGAGGCCGAATGGGAGATCGCCGCGTCGCTCTCGACCGGTGACCGCAGGCGGGCCTATCCCTGGGGGGATTCGGGCGACGCAGAGCGCGCCAATCTGGGCGGAGCGGGCCGGGCGCCGGTAGGGTCGTTCGCCTCGGGCGACAGCCTCTGCGGCTGCCGCCAGATGATCGGCAACGTGTGGGAGTGGACATCGAGCACTTTCGAGCCGTATCCGGGTTTCGTCGCCGATCCGTATCGCGAGTATTCCGAACCCTGGTTCGGGACGCACAAGGTGCTGCGCGGCGGGAGCTTTACCACGCCGGCGCGGCTGATCGCGAACAGCTGGCGAAACTTCTATACGCCGAACCGGGGCGATATCTTCGCCGGTTTCAGGACCTGCGCCAAGTGAAGGCGATCCGCTCGCGGAGCAATCCTGCAGTCAAGGCTTTGATCAGGCTCGCTGGCTCGTCGCGCGAGCGCCGGCGCACCGGGACGACCTTGCTCGAGGGCGAGCGCCTGGTGCGGGCGTATGCGGAAAGCGGGCGCAAGGCCGAAACCGTACTCGCGAGCGAAAGCGCGCTCGAGGATCCGGCAATGCGCGAGCTGATCGAGAGGCTTCCGGCCGGCGAGCACCTGGCGCTGCCCGACGCGATCTTCGGGGCCGTCTCGCAGCTCGCGAGCGCAGCGGGCGTCGCAGCCGTGATACGGACTCCCGGTCAGGGCCCGATCCAGAAGGCCGAATCGGGCTGCCTGCTGCTGGAGAGCATCCAGGACCCGGGCAACCTCGGGTCGATCCTCCGGACGGCCGTGGCGGCGGGCACCCGGCAGGTCTTCCTGTCGCCGGGCTCGGTGTTCGCCTGGTCCCCCAAAGTCGTGCGGGCGGGAATGGGAGCGCATTTCTACCTCTCGATCTTCGAAGGGGTCGACCTCGCCGAGATCGCGCGCTCCTTCCCCGGCCGGATCGTCGCAACGACTCCGCGCTCGGCGGCGTCGCTCTTCGAGCTCGACTTGAAGGGGGAGGTCGCCTGGCTCTTCGGAAACGAAGGCGCGGGACTGTCTTCGCGGGCCAAGGCGATCGCCACCACCCGGGCGCATATTCCGATGCCGGGACCGGCCGAATCGTTGAACGTGGCCGCGGCGGCCGCGATCTGCCTGTTCGAGCAGATCCGCCAGCGCGGCTAGTAGACCCGCCGCTCCAGCCTGAACTCCTGCATGATCGTGGTGGCGATCTCCTCGATCGACTTGGCGGTCGAGTTCGCCCAGCGTATGCCTTCGCGCTGCATCAGCTTCTCGGCCTGCTGTACCTCGTAGCGACAGTTTTCCAGCTCGGCATACTTGCTGTTGGGGCGACGCTCGTTGCGGATCTCGCGAAGGCGCTCCGGAGCGATCGACAGGCCGAAGAGCTTGTGCCGGTAGCCCTCCAGCGCCTTGGGCAGGCTCATCCGGTCGAAATCCTCCGGAATGAGAGGGCAATTCGCCGCCCTTATGCCGAACTGCAGGGACAGATACAGGCTGGTCGGCGTCTTGCCGCTGCGCGACACTCCGACGAGGATGACGTCGGCCTTGTCGAGGTCCCGGGAGGAAGCGCCGTCGTCGTGGGCCAGGGCGAAGTTGATGGCGTCGATGCGGTGGGTGTAGCCCTTGGCGTCGCGAGCGCTGTGAGAGCGACCGATGGTGTGGGTCGACTTCGAGCCGAACTCCGCCTCCAGCGGGTCGAGGAAATTCTGGAAGAAGTCCAGCACGAAGGCGTCGGCCTTGCGCACCGTGTCGCGGACGTCCGCGTTTACCAGCGTGGTGAAGACGACCGGCCGGAAGCCCGCGGGGCGCGGAGCTCCGTTGATGCGCGCCACGCAGGCTTCGGCCTTGGCGACCGAGTCGACGAAGGGGATAGTCTCGTGCGTGGATTCGACCCCGTCGAATTGCGTGAGCAGGCTGTGGCCGAGCATCTCGACGGTGATGCCGGTGCCGTCCGAGACGAAGAACACGGTTCGGCGGCGATCGGGCATGAAATGTAAAATAGCCGTTTCAACAAGATCCTTCAACCTCGCCGAAGGACGGTCATGGCCGGGCTCAAGCACGTGGTGAATTTCGATCGGCTCGGAATGGCCGACGTCGAGCGGGTCGGCGGCAAGAACGCCTCGCTCGGCGAGATGATCTCCAGGATGTCGCAGGCGGGGATCCGGGTGCCGGGCGGATTCGCCACCACGGCAGACGCCTTCCGCGAGTTCCTCGCGCAGGGCGGCCTCGCGGGCCGCATCGACGCGCGCCTGAAAGGACTCGACCCGGAGGACGTCGGCGCGCTCGCCAGCTGCGGGGAGGAGATCCGCGGCTGGATCGAGGCCGCCGGATTTCCCGGGAAGCTGCAGTCGGAGATCGCGGAGGCCTACCGCGCGCTGACGGGCGGCGACGAGCGCTTATCGGTCGCGGTTCGCTCGAGCGCAACCGCGGAAGACCTTCCCGACGCCTCGTTCGCCGGACAGCAGGAAACCTTTCTCAACATCAGCGGCCTGCCCAACGTGATGATCGCGCTCAAGCGCGTGTTCGCGTCCCTCTACAACGACCGGGCCATCTCCTACCGCTGCCACCGAGGCTACGAGCATTCGGCCGTCGCCTTGTCCGCGGGCGTGCAGCGCATGGCCCGCAGCGATTTGGGCGCGAGCGGCGTGCTGTTTACCATGGATACCGAATCGGGATTCCGCGACGTCGTATTCATCACCGCGTCCTGGGGACTCGGCGAGATGGTCGTGCAGGGGGCGGTCAACCCCGACGAGTTCTACGTTCACAAGCCGATGCTGCGCGCGGGCAAGTTTCCGATCATCCGTCGCACCCTGGGCTCGAAGCTGCAGAAGATGATCTTCGGCGACCAGGCCACCGCGGGCCGCTCGGTCAGAACCCTGGACGTCGACGAGCCGGATCGCAACCGCTTCTGTCTCTCGGACGAGGACGTGATCGAGCTGGCGCGCTTCGCCGTGAAAATCGAGGAGCACTACGGCCGCCCAATGGACATCGAGTGGGCGAAGGACGGGTCCGACGGCAAGCTCTACATCCTGCAGGCGAGGCCCGAGACGGTGAAATCGCGAAAGACCGCCGAGGGGCAGGAACGCTTCCTCCTCAGGCAGAAGTCCGAGGTGCTCGCTTCGGGACGCGCCATCGGGCACAAGATAGGCGCAGGCTTCGCGCGCGTCGTGAAGGACGCTTCGGAAATGGGCCGGATCAGGCCCGGCGACGTCATCGTCACCGACATGACCGATCCCAACTGGGAGCCGGTGATGAAGCGCGCGGCGGCCATCGTGACCAACCGGGGAGGGCGTACCTGCCACGCGGCGATCATTGCGCGCGAGCTCGGGATTCCGGCGGTCGTCGGCTGCGGGGACGCGACTGCGAAGCTCAAGGACGGCGAGCCCTGCACGGTGTCGTGCTCCGAGGGCGACACCGGCAACGTCTACCGCGGCAAGCTCGACTTCGAGGTGACATCGCGCGACTACGGGGAGATGCCGGATTGTCCGGTGAAAATCACCATGAACATCGGCAACCCTCAGCTCGCCTTCGACTTCCAGGCCCTCCCGAACGCGGGCGTCGGGCTCGCGCGCCTGGAGTTCGTCATCAACAACATGATCGGCGTGCACCCCAAGGCCGTGCTCGACTACCCGGGCCTCCCGGCCGAGCTCAAAGCCGACGTCGAGCGCGCGGCGCGCGGATATCGGGACCCGCGCGCCTTCTTCGTCGAGAAGCTGACCGAGGGCGTCGCGACCATTGCGGCGGCCTTCTGGCCGAAGCCGGTGATCGTGCGCCTCTCGGATTTCAAGTCCAACGAGTACAAGAAGCTGATCGGCGGCTCGCGCTACGAGCCCGACGAGGAAAATCCGATGCTCGGGTTCCGCGGCGTTTCGCGCTACATCGGCAAGTCGTTCCGCGAATGCTTCGAGATGGAGTGCGAGGCGATGCGCCGGGTGAGGAACGAGATCGGGCTGACGAACGTCGAGATCATGGTGCCCTTCGTCCGCACCCTCAAGGAATGCCGGGAAGTGATCGATCTGCTCGGCGCCAACGGGCTCAAGCGGGCCGAGAACGGGCTACGCCTCATCATGATGTGCGAGGTGCCTTCGAACGCGGTGCTCGCCGAGCAGTTTCTCGAGCACTTCGACGGCTTCTCGATCGGATCGAACGACCTGACCCAGCTCACCCTGGGCCTGGACCGCGATTCGGGGCTCGTGGCCGACGCGTTCGACGAGCGGGACCCTGCCGTGAAGTCGATGCTGCGGCAGGCGATCCAGGCGTGCCGCAAGGCGGGGAAGTACGTGGGAATCTGCGGCCAAGGTCCTTCCGATCACCTCGATTTCGCCAAGTGGCTGGTTCAGGAGGGAATCGAGAGCCTTTCGCTCAATCCCGACACGGTGGTCGATACCTGGCTCCAGCTCGCCCGGGAGACGGGCAGCTCTCCCAGGGCCAAGGTCACGGCGAGCTGAGTGTCACCGCGCGCGCAGCAGCCGCTGCTGCTCGCGCTTCCACTCCTTTTCCCGTTCCGCCGCGCGCTTGTCGTGCTGCTTCTTGCCCTTCGCAAGGCCGATGTTGATCTTGACGCGCCCGCGCACGTAGTGCAGGTCGAGCGGCACCAGCGTATACCCGGCGCGGTCGACCTTGCCGATCAG
>DATEGT010000239.1:0-10943 GCA_035280025.1 Burkholderiales bacterium
GCCGTCCGGATTGCCCTCGCGGAACGGTCGATCTGGGCGAGGATGATCGCCTGCAGTTCCTCGGGGCTGGTCGGCGAAGGCTCGAAGCCGCGGGCGATCAGCGCTTTCTTGACTTCGGGCAGCGACAAGGTTCGCACAACCTCCCGGTTTAGGCGCTGGACGATGGCATCGGGGACTCCGGCCGGCGCGACGAGACCGAACCAGGACGTCGATTCGAAGCCTTCGATGCCCTGCTCACGGATCGTGGGGATGTCGGGCGCGAGCTGCGAGCGCTCTCGCGAGCCGACGCCGAAGACTGTCAGCTTGCCCGAGCGGATGTGAGGAAGCGCGGTCGGTAGATTGCCGACCATCAGGTCGACCTGCCCGGCGAGCATATCCTTCAGGGCCTGGTCCTCCCCCTTGTAGGGAATGTGGACGATGTCCAGGCCCTCTGCGGCTTTGAGGGTCTCCATGCCCAGATGCTGCCCCGTACCGTTGCCAGGCGAAGCGTAGCTGAGCTTTCCCGGCCTGGCCTTCGCCAGCGCCACGAGCTCGCGCAGGTCGCGTGCGGCGAGGTCGGGCTTCCCGACGAGCACATGCGGCGCGGTGGTGAGGAGGGCGATCGGGCGGAAGTCCTTCAGCGAGTCGTAGGGGAGATCCCGCACCAGCGTGTAATTCGCCGCGAAGCTCGTCGCGATGACCACGAGCGTGTAGCCGTCGGGCGCCGATCTCGCGGCCGCGGCGACCCCGATCACGGTGCCCGCGCCCGGCTTGTTCTCGACGATTACCGGGTGATTCAGGCCCTGGGCCATCTCCTGGGACACGAGTCGCACGACGCTGTCCATCGCCCCGCCGGGAGGAAAAGGCACGATCACGCGAATGGGGCGCGACGGAAAATCCTGAGCCGGCAGGAGCGGAGCCGCCGCGAGGGACAGCGCTCCGGCCATCGCGAGCGACAACGAGCGAATTCCCATGGGACCTCCTAGCGTTGTGCGCGCCTGCAACGCGCGACGCCATCTTGACCCCGGTCGATCATATTTGCAATTGTGCTAATCTTCGTTCTTCATAAATATCGATTATCGCTATGAACCTGCGGGACATCGGCTATTTCGCCGTATTGGCCGCGCACCGGCATGTGGGGCGCGCGGCCGAAGAGCTGGACATCAGCCAGCCGGCGCTCAGCCTGAGCCTGCGGCGCCTCGAGAAAGCCATGACGGCCAAACTCGTGAAGCGCACGCCGAAAGGCGTTGAGCTGACCGCGACAGGCGCCGCGCTCCTGTCGCGCGTCTCCCGCCTGCGGCTGGTACACGACGACGTCGCCCGCGAAGTCGCCGACCTCGCGGAGGGCCGCTCCGGATCGCTGCGTGTCGGCGCGCATCCCGGCATGGTGCGGGACCCGCTCGCGGGCGCTACCGCGTCCCTGCTCAAGGAGGCCCCCGAGCTGCTGCTCACCGTGAATGTCATGGATGCCGACCGACTGCTACCGGTGCTGCAGGCAGGGGAAGCCGATCTGATTCTTCACGAGATCCCCCTCGCACCGCCCTCCGGGATCGAGCAGGTGTACCTTTTCGACGACGAGGTCGTCGTCTTTTCCGCCTCCACGCATCCGCTCGCACGGCGCAAGCGCGTCGCGCTCGCGGACCTCGCGCAGGAACGCTGGGCGCTGACCGAGTCGCGGGGAGAAACCTGGCTGCAGCTCAAACGGCTGCTGTCCAACCAGGGGCTGCCTGCTCCGCGCGTTGCCGTGATGACCGCGTCGCTGCCCCTGCGGGATCACCTGGTCGCGCGCTCGCTGCTCCTCGGCATCAGCTCGCGTCGCGTGCTCGCGCAGGCCGCGACGCGGTCGGGACTGGCGGAGCTGCGCATACCCGAAGCGCGGCGGGCGCGGCGGGTCGGCGCCAGCTTTCGCAGCGACGGTTACCTTTCGCCGGCCGCGGGGCGATTCATCAAGATACTCCGCGCAACGAGCAAGCAGCCCGCGCCATAGCGCCGGGCCGGAGCCGCGACCGTCTCCGGCGCCGAGTCTGGTGGTAACATTCCCCGTCGCAAGAAGTGCGCCCATCGTCACTGGATGTCAGTTGGACGAAAGGATGGACACAGATCGATCCCCTCGCGACGACGCCCGCGTGCGATGGCGTACCGGCGTGTCATGGACCAGGCCGCACTAAGCAGCCCGCCCGTGCACCGCAGAATGTCCGCTTTCGACCCAGGCGGGCATCCCGGCGCTAGGCTGATGCGCGCATTTCTCGGGACTTGCTCCAGCGCTTTCGCGGCGCCGGCGCCCCGCGCGGAGCACCTGAGGCTTGCCGCCGTCGTACTCGCCATGGCCGTCAGCTTCCCATTCGAGGCGTTAGCGCAGGAAAGGGCTCGGGTCGCGGAAGACACGCTCGTTAGGGATCCCGAAGTAGCTGCCCTCGGGAAATGGAAGGTCGGTGGCGCGTTCGAGTATTGGTACGTGCGTGAGACAACGACTCCTCCTCAGGGGTCGGGGACTTCGCACGTGACATTCAATGAGCTTGGCGGGAACGCCTTCGTGGGGCACGACAACTTTACGCTCCAGTACACTCAGCGAAGCGGAGACGGACACTTGGACACCAGTGCCATTGTGGCAGGGGCGGGGCTATTGACCACCAGCCAAGAGCTGAACGAGGTCAACAAAGAGGTGACGCTGAGATGGGTCGCGCGCGACTTCTCGACCGGCTTTGTAACCCCCTACCTCATCGCCGGATACGCGTGGATCGATTCAACGGCCGATGTCACCCTGACGTCCGGACAAATAAACGGCTGCACCAGCACAAACAGTTACCGTCGCGAGTTCAACTTCACGGCCCCCTTGCTGGGCATCGGCGGGATTTTCCCGGTTACCGAAACGATGGGCGCCCGGCTCGACGGCAGATACAAGCGTTACCACATGGACACTCACACGTTTGGCAAATGCCCAGCCGTGAGCGCAGACGGCGACGGAGGTGATCTGGCCGTAACAGGCTATTATCTTTTGACGCCGGAGTGGAGCTTCCAGCTGGGAGCAAAATACCAGACGTTCCCCGGGCACGCGATCCAGAATGCTCCCGGGGTCGTTGTTATCGGCAACCGTTCAAATAGGATGGGCGCGTTCGGGATGCTTGGGTACTCCCACGAGTTCTGACGCTCATTGAGTTGCGAGCGCGCGCCTTCGCAGAGGAACAATCAAGGGGTTTCGAGCATGAGTCGTTGCTTCCTTCTCGCCCTTCTCCTGTTGCTTCGGTGTCTCCCGGCCGGAGCGGCCGATCGCGCCTTGCTGATCGGGATCAGTCAATACGCCGAGCTCGAAGGCTTGCGCTACGCCGACGCCGACGTCAAGACCTTCTCCCAGATACTCGTGGACTTCGGAGGCTATTCGCGCCCGGACGTCACCGTTGTGCTCAACACCGAGGCGACGAAGGAGCGAATCACCGCGGAAGTCGAGCGGATCGTGCGCGAAAGCAAAAGCGCGCCGCTCGATACCTTCATCTTCATGTTTGCCGGCCACGGAATGCCAAGCCGCATGGAGGCCGGACGTCCGGGCAGCACCGCCACGCAGCGCACGAATATTTTTCTTGCGCCCTTCGACGCGTCCACGGCTCGCGAAGCCTTCTATTCCACCGGGGACGAGATCATCAACGAGACGTTCATCAACCGCGCCTGGCTCGCGAAGCAGCTCGCGGAGATCAAGGCAAAGTCGATCATCATCATCGTGGACTCCTGCTACAGCGGAACCGAGGCGTTCGGCGATCTCTACTTCGAGAACCTCGGTTACACGATCCGCTCCTTCAACTACAGCAGTCAAAGGCCCGGCGTCAGGGAATACCGCAGGACCGGAAACCCTCAGCAGCCTGAGGGACCGATCAAGGATGTGCAGCAAAGGATCGCGTATCTCGCTTCTAGTCGCAGGGATCAGCTTTCCGTCGAATACGAAGAGCTCGGGCACGGGGCGCTCAGCTATTGTCTGTTCGAGGCCATCCGGCGCGCCCGGGAGTCGGTGCACCCCGACGAAAGGCGCGATCTCTCGGTCGACGATCTGTACTCCGGCATCACGGCGCTTTTCCGGGAAACGAAAGTAAAAGGGCGCGCTTTGCAGGAGTCTCACCAGCCGGTGCTGCTGCCTATCCCCAACTATGCGGAGGTGCGCGACATGCCGTTCCTCTCGCTGACGGGCGCAAAGGGGAAGGAGATACGCGGCGGAGAGATCGAGCGCCGGGGTGAACTCCAGCTGCGCACTGATCCACCGGGATCCGAAGTCTATATCGACGGCTTGAAGCAGAATCAGGTCACGCCGGCGAACCTGTCTCTTCAGGAGGGCAAGCACCTGGTAGAGCTATACACTGCCGCAACCGGCTACCGTTACACGTTTGCGGTGGATATCTCGCAAGCGACGCCCGCAATCGAAGAGCTGTTCCTGCTCGGCAGGTTACGCGTCGCTTCGTCCTGGCTGGTAGACGGCCGGAAATCGGCTGGACCGGTTCTCGATCTCTATCTCGATGGCCGGCCCCTTGGAAAATCCAACCAGCGCTTTGACAGCCTGGTCGCCGGCACGCATACCCTGGAAGTACGCTACGCGGATTACTCGCGGAAGCGTCGAATAGAAATCAGGCCCGATTCCCCCCTCGTCTTGAACTACTCCGTTATTCGTCAGGGCGCGCCGGCGCCGCGAAGGCCAGGCCCCGGATCCCTGGTCTTTTGAGCAAGCGTCCGGCCGGACGTGCGGAGGGCAATCCGAAAAATCGCAGTTCTTGTTCTAGAGCGACTCCCCGCCTGCTCCAAAAGACGGCGGTCAGGGACGCACGAAGTAGAAATCAGCACCGGTGAGCGTGCTGAACTCGACCGGAACTTGCCTGCCTTTGGTTTCCGCGGCGACCGCCTCGCGCACGCGCTTGAAGAGCTGCTCGAGCGGAAGCCCCGGCGTGCGCATGTAGTGCACGAGATGTTTCGCGTACACGCCGTGCCCAGTTGAGCCGTCGCTCGCCACGCGTCCGGACTCCGTGGCGAACGCCACCACCGTACCCGCGGCGGGCGGCATGCTCGCAAGGCCGACACGCGCGTTGAGACCACGCGCGTCGACCGTGGGCTTGTAGAGCGGATTGTTGCGACAGGCGTCGAGAATGACGATATTGAGGCGGCTGCCCGTCGCGTGCAGTCGCTCGACCAGCTCGGTCGCGTCCACCGTCCGGCCCCGCAGCTCGAGCTCATTCATGACGTTAGCGCCCACGGGCATCAGGTAATTGCGCCCCTCGAGCTGGGCGCCATGCCCGGCGAAGTAAAGAAGGGCGACTCCGCGCTCGCGTCGCAGCTCGTCCTCGAATTCGCGGATCGCACGGCGCATCGCGGCGTGGTCAGCTTCTTCGAGCAGGTGAACGCGAAAACCGAGCTCTCTCAGCGTTTCGGCGACAAGCCGCGCATCGTTCGCAGCGTTCGCGAGCCTGGCGTCGGGCCTGAAATAGGCCGCGTTCCCGATGACGAGCGCGAGGCGGCTCTCCTCCGGTGCGGCCGCGCAAGGGGTATGGAGTACTGCGAGCGCCGCCAGGGCGGCAGCGATGCGTTTCATGGCCTCTCCGGCCGCACGTACTCGACGATTTTCGACTGCTCAAGCACCGAGCGCGCGAAGTCCGCCCCGTTGGCGCCGACCGCGAGACGGTAATCGCCGAGCTGTTTCGGACCGTCGACGATCGTCGCTCCCGCCTGCAGGAGCAGCGCCCGGATAGCCGCTTCGCTCGCCCGCGGATCAAAGGCGACAACGAGGAACACGGTTTGCGCCGCCGGGGCGACCGAGCGCACCGCCGCGTTGTCCGGCCGCTCGAGCGCGAGCATGGCGATCACCGCGCCCTGCATGACGACGATCAGCGCCACAAGCGCCGCGGCGGGCCTCAGCGCTGGCCCCGCGAGCCAGGCGAAGAAGCCGCGCCTTGCCGTGCGGGCGCGAATGCTGTCGATGATCTTGTCGGCAGCGGGGAGAACGTCCAGCGCAGGCAGCGTGCGCACCACGCCGTCGCATACCGCTTCGTACCATGCTAGCCGTGCGCGCAGGGCGGGCTCGCTCTCGAGCAGCGCTTCGACGCGGGCACGCGCGGCGAGCTCGAGTTCGCCCGTGGCATAGGCGAAAAGCCGCTCGTCGATCGTGCCGGGATCGGTCCGCTCAGGCATGTGCCATCCCGGCGCATCGCTCGACGCACCCGGCGAGCAGTCGTAGCGCGATGCTCGTGCGGCTCTTGACGGTCCCCGGAGGGACGCCAAGGAGCCTCGCCACCTCCTGCTCCTTCAGCTCCGCACCGCAGACGCGCAACGCCAGCACTTCGCGGTGCGGCGCAGTGAGCTTGGCGAGGCACTGTTCGATACAACGCTTTGCCTGCGCAAGCTCGGCGAGCCGCTCCGGCCCGGGCTCGGGCGCCGCGGCGTCCGCCTCGGCTTGCCCGTCGCCGTCGCCCTGCGCCTCCCGGGCGACGAAGAGCCTGCGTGCCCGCACCGCAGCATCGACGTGATCGGCAACCAGATGGCGCACGATGCCGCGCAGCCAAGAGCCGGCGCTGGCCTCTCCGCGGTACATGGGGGCGGAGCGCCAGGCACGAACGAACGTCTCCTGCACGAGATCCCGCGCGTCGTCGTCCCGCAGGCCGCTCGCCCGAGCGAGCCGACCCACCATCGCCTTGTGCCGCTCGTAGAAGATCCTCATCGATCGTTCGTCCCCGAGCGCGATGCGCCCGACCAGCTCGACGTCCGAGTCACCAGCGCGCACCGCCCCCCCTGAGATAGTCGTCCGCGGCAAGAAAAGGTTCACCGCCGAACAGCCACCGGGAATTCTATGCAAATTTCCCGGCAGTCGCTCCGCGAAAAGTCTGAACTTCCGCTGTCGGGCGCCGACCTTAAGCCTGCAGCAATGGCTGGCTGAAGGCCTCGAAAAGGAGAAATGCCATGAGAAAGGGATTGCTTCTCCATGCGGGCGGGGAGTACCCGGTGGCTGCCCTGGCACACGATCCGGAGTGGAATGGCCGCGCGCTGCGCTGCGCCGTCGAGGCGCTCGGCCTGATCGGCCTCCCGGCCGGGGTCCTCGCCGCGCGCGGCCGGCTCCTGTCCGCCAACCGCCTCTTCGGGGAGCTGGTGCACGGCGTCGCGGACTGTCGCGGCGAGCGCCCCGTGTTCTCGGACCGACCTACCGATACCCTGTTTGCCGCCGCGCTCATCGAGCTCGGCACGGCCAGACGCGCCGGCGCAGTGCGCTCGGTCCCGATGCGCGCCCGTGGAGAACGGCCGCCGATGATCCTCCGCCTGATCAGCCTGTGCGCCGGCGGGGAGGATCTCTTCGGCGCGTCCAGCATCCTCGTTGTCACGCGGGTCACGCCTCCCGCGGCCCCGCCAGCCGAGCTGCTCCAGGGGCTGTTCGACCTTACGCCTGCCGAGGCGCGAGTTGCCTCTGGAATCGGCTACGGGCGCACCGTCGAGGACATCACGGAATCGCTTGGCCTGTCGCGCGAGACGGTGCGCAGCCAGCTCAAGGCCGTTCTCGGCAAGACGGGGCTCGGGCGCCAGGCCGATCTCGCCGCCCTGCTCGCGCGCGTCAACCTCTCCTCAGCCAACGAGGCCGGACCCGTGCGGCAGAAGCCTTCGGCGGTGAGCGCTGACAGTCAGTCCAGCCAGTCCTTCTCCTTCAACTTTCTCGGAAGATAGGTCTTGGTCAGGTAGCGGAAGTCCTTGTTCGCGAGCGCGTCGAGCTCGTACTTGAGGCCACTCGCGAGCATCCGCTTGATCTCCTCCTGCCACTCCTTCTTCTGAAACCAGCGGTAGTTGATCAGCTCCTTGGCCCGGCTCACGTCCTTCTCGTTGAGCTTGATGCCGACGTTGCGCGGCAGCCCGTAGGTCTCGGGGTCGGCGCTCGAGAGACCGACGAACTTGGCCTTCGGGATCGCCATGCGCTCGCTCTCGAACGCGAGGTTGATCGAACCCTGCTTGACGACCGAGTAGATGTAGTAGCCCCACGGGTCGTTATCCACGAGGACATAGACGGGGATTTCGTGCTCCTCGTGCAGGCGCCGGGCGAGGCGCCGCACGCCGCGCGGCGGTTGGCCGTTGCCGGTCAGGAGCACGCAGTTGTAGCGGCGCCAGAACTTGTCCTCCGAAAGCCGGTTCCACTGAGTGCCCTTCTCGACCAGCAGGACGAAGTCCGCGGTGCACTTCCGGATCTGGATGAACTCGGGCTCTACGATCGAGGGCACCGAGTAGCCGCCCTTCCCCAGGCGCGCGCAGTCCACCCGGTCGCCGTCGTCGGTGAAGACCACCGGCCCGACGATGCTGCCGGCGTTCTCCGCGCGCACGTGCAGCTCCTCGCGGAGCGCCGCGAGCGTGACCTCGAGGTCCTCGATCAGCGGATCGGACTCGCTCTGGGCGTCGAAGGTGTTCTCGTGCGAATCCTTCATCGTGTGCTTGGTGCGGTAGTAGATCTCCCGCAGCGAGGTGGTGAGGCTCGCGCGCTGCAGCTCGGCCAAGGCGTCCGCGACCAGCACCGTCTGCATGAACTTCTTCGCCATGCCGACGTTGAAGAAGGTGCGCTCCTGCCTGCGCCGGCCCATCTCGATGATGCCGCGCTTCTCGTTGAAGTTCACATTGGCGAGGCTGCGCACCGGGATCGACAGCGCCGGGTCGCGGCTGCGGTCGGCGGCCGCGATCACGGTGTCGGCCACGCCGACGAGCTTCCTCTCGACCGCGGTGGGTTTGCTTGCTGCTGCTTTCGCCATGGCTTACCTCTTTTTGACTTCGACGCTTGAGGATTCCGTCTTCACCATCTCGCGGATGATCTCCGCGAGCCGCTTCGTTCCCGGCCCGGCGTTCTCCGGGTCCGCGTAGACGAGGTAGAACTGGCGGATCCGTTCCGCGCCGCCATCGCGCAGCTCGAGCCGCTTGAGCGAGCCGCGCTCGAGCTCCCCCAGGAGCCGCTCCTCCGGAAACCAGCCGTAACCGAGGCCCATGGAAGCCGCGAAGATCGCCGTCGATATGTGGCTCGTTGTCCAGCGCTGAGTCGCTTCGATCAAGGTCCTGGTCGGGCGCTGCAACCCCGTTTCGCGCACGACCAGCTGCCGGTGCGCGCGCAGGTCACGCAGACTGAGCGGCCGCCCGAGCTTGTGCAGCGGATGCTGCGGATGCGCGACCAGCAGCATGCGCAGCGACATGAGCGGCGCGCCGGTGAATCCCTGAGGAATTTGCGGCGTAATCGCAAGGTCGACCCGCCCGGCGGTCAGCTCCTCGTTCGTGCCGGCGATGACCGTCTCGTAGTACTCGACGCGCGTATGCGGGCTCTCGGCGCCGAGCTTCTCGAAGCATTTGAGCAGCAGCCAGGCGGGAAAAATCATCTCGGCCGCGACGCGGATCTCGGCCTCCCAGCCGGCGGATGCGCTGTTCGCCGCCTTCTCGAGGCTCGTCGCTTCGTCGAGCAGGATCCGCGCGCGCCGATAGAGCAGTTGCCCGCTCGGCGTCAGCACCGCCCTGCGGCCTTTGATCTCGAACGCCTTGACGCCGAGCAGGGACTCGATCTGCTGGACCGAATAGGTGACGGAGGACTGGCTCTTGTGCAGCTTCTCGGCCGCCCGGGCATAGGCGCCTGCCTCCACCACCGTCGCCAGTGCGGCCCATTGGTCCAAGGTGATCTTCGGGAGAGACATATCTACTGCTTAGATGAATATCGGCGATATTTTGCACCCATTTATCGATTGGCTCAATGCAATATTGGCTGCCGAGGCCGCATCAACCCATCGCAAAGGAAACCCATGAACACGCTTCTTCAAATCCGCTCCAGCATCTTTTCCGACGCCGGCCAGTCGAGCCGGCTCGCAAATCGCTTCGTCGAGAATTGGCGGCGGAGCAACCCCGGCGGCAAGGTCGTCGCACGCGACCTGGCCGTCGATCTCGTGCCGCACCTCGATGCGCAGCGCTTCGGCGCATTCCTCGCGAAGCCGGAAGACCGCACGAGCGAGCAGGCGTCACTCGTCTCCCACTCCGACGCGCTCATCGCGGAGCTGAAAGCAGCCGACGTCGTCGTCCTCGGCCTACCGATGTACAACTTCGGCATCCCGTCGACGCTCAAGGCGTATTTCGACCATATCGCGCGCGCCGGCGTCACGTTCAAGTACACCGACAAGGGACCGGTCGGGCTCCTCACGGGGAAGGAGGTCTACGTCTTCGCGACCCGCGGCGGCGCGTACGCAGGCACCCCGCGGGACACGCAGACCGGCCATGTGCGCAGCTTCCTCGCCTTCATCGGGATGACCAGGGTGGAGTTCGTTTACGCGGAAGGGCTCAACATCAGCCCCGAGTCAAAGGACGAGAGCATCCGCAGAGCGCTCGCGCATGTCGATGAGCTGCCCAGCCGTGCGCTTCTCCCCGCTTAGGAGAACGCGCACCATGACTCATCACCGCATTGCCCCGCTCGCCCTCTGCATCGCAGCCTGCTTCGTCGCGTCGCAGCCATTTGCCGCCGAACCCGCGGCGCTGATTGCAAATTCGGTGAAGGCGACGCCGACCCCGCCCTGGCCTCCGGGCGACCAGTGGGGCATGGCGAACGCCCTCGGCGCGGGGACCATGGCGCGCTGCGCGTGGCACATGTCCCAGCCGAAGGCGCAAACCTACGAGCTGTCGTACGTGCGCTCCAGCACCATGCCGCTGTCGGCATTCTCCGGACCCTATGTGACGAAGCACAAGCCCACGGCCAGCATTCCGGGAACCGCGCAGGCGTTCAACCTGGAGGGCTTCGGCGAAGGCGCCGAGCCGGGCCAGCAGGCCACGCAGATCGACGCCCTCGGCCACTTCGGTTACCTGCCGCGGGCCTGGGACGGCAAGGCGCCGCTGCCCACCGACGACGTGCGCTATTACGGCGGCTTCACCCAGAAGGACGTGAGGCCCACGCCCGACTCGCCGCTGCTCAAGCTCGGCATCGAGATGATCCGGCCCATCATCACCAGCGCCGTGGT
>DATEGT010000240.1:0-6140 GCA_035280025.1 Burkholderiales bacterium
CGCGCGTCCTCGCCGATGTCGGGACGTCCGATCGCGTCGAGCAGCGCGCGCCAGAACTTCTCCATCGAGGACACGTGGATCGCGAGCAGCTTCCCGTCCGCGCACGCGAAGGCGAACGAAAGCGAGACCGCGGCGCGCGACTCGGGCTGCATCACGTGGCCCGCCTGCGTATAGGCGGTGAAGGAATCGGGAATGAGCGCCATGCTCGCCTCGACCATGGTGACTTCCACGCGCGCGCCGCGGCCGCTGCGGTTGCGCTCGTGCAGCGCCGCGAGCACCGCCATGCACGCCTGCATGCCGGTGATCTGGTCGGAAAGCGTCGGCCCGAGCGTGTGCGGGTCCTTGGGGTCGACGAACAGGCTCAGCAATCCGGAGAGCGCCTGGCCGACGGCGTCGTAGGCGGGCCGGTCGGCGTAGGGACCGTCCTCGGCGAAGCCGCTGATGGAGGCGTAGATGAGACTTGGATTCGCTTTCCCCAGCGACCCGTAGTCCAGGCCCAGGCGCTTCATCACGCCGGGCCGGAAGTTCTCGAGCACCACGTCCGCCTGCCCGGCCATCCTGCGGAAGGCGTCGCGCCCGCCCGGAGAATGGATGTCGAGCGTCACGCTCAGCTTGTTGCGGTTGAAGGCGCAGAAGTTGTGGCTGTAGCCCTTGGCGTTCTGCGCGAGACCGAACTCGCGGAACGCGTCGCCGCCCTCCGGGCGCTCGACCTTGATCACCGTCGCGCCGAGGTCGGCGAGCTGCAGCCCCGCGTAGGGGCCGGCGATGAACTGGCCGAGCTCGAGGACGCGTATGCCTTTCAGCGGGCTGGACATCAGCGCTTGTAGGTCTCCAGCCCCGGACGGTAGGTCTTGTCGTCGAGGAACTGCTTCATGCCCTTCGCCCGCCCGCCCTCGCGGTCCATGAAGCGCATCTCCGCCTCCTTCGCGCGGAGGTAGTCGGTGGCCTGCTCGACGTCCATGCCGCGGATGTGGTGCATGACCTCCTTCACCGACTTGTACACCTGCGGGTTCTTCGCGAGCAGCATCTTCGCGAGCTTCACCGTCTCCCCGCGCAGCCGCTCGCGCGGCACGGCGGTGTTCACGAGGCGTATCTTCTCGGCGACCCTGCCGTCGAAGGGCTCGCCGGTGAGCGCGTACCACTTGGCATCGCGATAGCTGCAGGCGTCGAGCATCACCTTGGACACCAGGCCGCCGGGCAGGATGCCCCAGTTGATCTCCGAGAGGCCGAACTTCGCGTCCTCCGCGGCGATCGCGAAGTCGCAGGCGACCAGCGGCGTGAACGCCGCGCCGTAGCAGTAGCCGTTCACCATGGCGATCGTCGGCTTGGGAAAGTGGGCGAGCTGGTTCCAGCGCCACTCCTGGCTCGCGTACAGCGCGCGGCGCTTTTTCGCAGGCTTGTCGTCGAGATCGCGGAAGAAGAGGTCGATGTCCTGCCCCGCGCTCCAGCTCTCGCCCGCGCCGGTGAGCACGAGCACCTTGGCCTCGGGGGCGGCCGCGAGCTCGGCGAGCGCCGCGATCATCTCCTCGTGCATCTGCGGGGTCATCGCGTTGCGCTTCTCCGGGCGGTTCATCGTCACCCAGGCGATATCCTCGGCGACGTCGACCTTCACGGTCTCGAGCTTCGGCAATGCCATCGCTATCTCCTCGCGCTAGTTCCGTGCGACGAGCGGGCAGTTGCCCTCGCTCATCGGACGGAACGCCTGCTCCGCCGGAATGGTCGAGACGACCTTGTAGTAGTCCCAGTCGCCTTTCGATTCCCCGGGCGATTTCACCTGCAGCAGGTACATCGGGTGGAGCTTGCGCCCGTCCTCGCGGATCCGGCCCTTGCCGAACAGCGGGTCGTCGGTCGGCATCGCCTTCATCGCCGCGACCACGGCCCTGCCGTCGGTCGCGCCGCCCACCTTGTCGACGGCCTTGAGGAAATGCAGCACTGCGGAGTACACGCCGGCCTGCATGTCGTTCGGCATGGCGCCGTTGTGCGCGCGCTTGCGGAAGCGCAGCGAGAAAGCGCGCGTACCCGGGTTCATGTCCCAGTAGAACGGGTTCACCGTGAGCACGCCCTGCGAGGCCTTGAGCCCCAGGGCGGGAACGTTGTTCAGCGTGAAGATGAGCGACACCATGCTCTGCTTTGCAGTTAGGCCGAACTCGGAGGCCTGCTTGAGCGAGTTGGTGGTGTCGCCGCCCGCCACCGCGAGCGCAACGACCTGCGCCCCGGAGGACTGCGCCTGCAGCAGGAACGAGGAGAAGTCCGGCGTCCCGAGCGGCGCGCGCACGCCGCCCACGACCTTGCCGCCGTCGCGGACGAGCTGGTCGGTCGCCTGGCGCTCGAGGTCGTGGCCGAAGGCGTAGTCGGCGGTGATGAAGAACCAGGTCTTGCCGCCGCGCTGCACGACGGCCTTGGCGAGCGAATGCCCGTAGGCCCAGGTGTCGTAGGTCCAGTGCACCGTGTTGGGCGAGCATTTCGAGCCGGTGAGCTCGGAAGTGCCCGCGCCCGAGCCGATCATCACCCGGTTCTTCTGCCGCACGACCTCGTTCACCGCGAGCGCGACCGCCGAATTCGGAAGATCGACGATGAGGTCGACTCCGTCCTGGTCCAGCCACTTCCGCGCGATCGCCGAGCCCACGTCGGGCTTGTTCTGGTGGTCGGCCGAGAGCACCTCGACCTTGCGGCCCGCCGCGCGGCCGCCGTAGTCCTCGACCGCCATCTCGGCGGCGAGCACCGAGCCCTTGCCCTGGAAGTCCGCGTAGACGCTCGACTGGTCGTTCAGGACGCCGATGCGGACGGGCTCCTGGGCCTGGGCGAGGCCCGTGAGTGCGACGCACAGGAAGCTGATCGTTCCCTTCATGTTGCCTCCGTCAGAGAGTGGCCAGGATGACTTCGGACGACGGCGGGTCGGCGTGCAGCGATTCGACCGCCGCGGCGCGGCGCTCGAGCACCGCGCGCTGGTTGATGTAGCCCTTGTCGGTGATCTCGTTGGCGTCGATCGAGGGCGGCTCGCTCATCACCAGGGCGCGCGCCGGATGAGTGGAGCTGCCCGGACCGCTCTGCGCCGCGAGCTTGCGCAGGGCTTCGCTAAGGTGCGCGCGCACCGCTCCCTCGCCGAGCCCCTTCGCCTTCACGGCCGCGGCGTTGAGGAACACGAGCGCGCCGACCTCGCTCCTCCCGTGGCCGGTGATCACCGCGTCCTGGACGAGCGGGTCGCCCGCTGCGATCAGCCTGACGCGCGCCGCGCCGACGTGCACCCAGGTGCCGGTCGAGAGCTTGAAGTCCTCGGCGATGCGCCCGTCGAAGGCGAGGCCCCGCTCCGGCGCCGCGGGATCCGCGAACTTCAGCGCGTCGCCGATGCGGTAGTAGCCTTCCTCGTCGAACGCGTCGCGCGTCAGGTCCTCGCGCCCGTAGTAGCCCGGCGTGACGTTCGCGCCCTTCACGCGGACCTCGAGCTTGCCGGCGGCGGGCACGAGCTTCAGCTCGCAGCCCGGCACCGGGAGCCCGATGATCCCGGCGCGGTCGACCGCGTAGTGGACGCAGGTCGCGAGCGGCGCCGTCTCGGTGGACCCCCACGCGGAAACGAGCGGGAGGGGCGCGCCCCGCTCGGCGGTCGCGAGCTGCTGCATGCGTTCCCACAGGTTCTGCGGCAGCGCCGCGCCGGCGTAGACCATCAGGGCGAGCTGCCTGAAGAAGCTCGCGCGCAGCTCGGCGTCGCGCTCGAGGAAGGGCAGGAGCAGGTCGAAGCCGCGCGGCACGTTGAAGTAGATCGTCGGCGAGATCTCCTTGAGGTTGCGCACGCTCGTCTCGACCAGCCCCGGCGCGGGCTTGCCGGCGTCGATGTGGATCGTTCCGCCGTTCCGCAGCATCATGAAGAAATTGCTGTTGCTCCCGAAGGTGTGGTTCCACGGGAGCCAGTCGACGATCACCTGGGGCCGGTCCCCGAGGAAAGGCCACACCAGCGCGTACTGCTCCTGGTTCACCGTCAGCATGCGCTGGGTGTTGATGACGCCCTTGGGCATCCCGGTCGATCCGGAGGTGAACAGGATCTTCGCGACCGTGTCGGGCCCGAGCCTGCCGAAGGCCTCGTCGACCTCGGGTCCGGGATCGAGCGCGAGCAGCTCGGCGAGCGGCGTCGGCTCGGCGCCCACGGCGTCCAGCGCCGGCGCGAACTTCCCGGCGTCGGCGGTCCAGACCAGTCCCGGCCGCAGCAGCCCGAAGATGGTCCTGAGCTTGGCGAAGTCCTTCGACATCAGCGAATACGCGGGCGACACCGGCGCGACCGGGACCCCGACGTGCATCGCGCCCAGCGCGAGCAGCGCGTGGTCGATCGAGTTGTCCGACAGGATCACCACGGGGCGCGACGCGGACAGGCCGCGGGCGAGCAGGCCCTGGCCGATGCGGCGCGCGAGGTCCAGAGCCTCGCGGTAGCCGACCCTTCTCCAGCCGTCGCCGCGGCGCTCGGCCAGGAAAGTCCGCTCGGGCGCCGCGCGCGCCCAATGGACCAGCCACTCGCCGGCCGCGCGCGCGTGCGCGCCCAGCTTGCGGGGCGAGCGCAGCAGGATAGCGCCGTCGGCGCGGCGCTCGACATCCACTCTTGCCGGTGCGAGGCGCAGGTCGAACTCGAGCGCCCTTCCCATCTCTCCTCCAGTCGGACTTCCGCGATGGCCTCGCCGGACAGGAATCGCTATCCTAGGTGAAATCATGCTGCCGAGAAAGAGGAAGCGCCGTGGCCCGCCCGGACACCTACGAAGTCTTCGCGATCAGGTACGCGAGCCTCACCGGGCGCAAGGCGAGCGAGAACTTCATAGGCGGTGATCCCCACGAGGCGGGCAGCGATCTCGACTACTTCGTGTGGCTCGCGCGCTCGGCCTCGCGCACTTTCGTCGTCGACACGGGATTCGACGCGGCGGTCGGGGCGCGCCGCGGCCGCACCATGATCACGCCGCCCGGCCTGGGCCTTGCGCGCCTGGGGGTCGATGCGAAGGGAGTGAAGGACGTGATCATCACGCACCTGCACTACGACCACGTCGGCAACTGGGCGCTCTTTCCCGCCGCCACCTTCCATCTGCAGGACGACGAGATGGCCTACGCCACCGGCCGCCGCATGGCCGAGGCGTCCCAACGCCAGGCCTACGAGGTGGACGAGGTCGTGGCGATGGTGCGCGGAGTCTACGGCGGCCGGGTGCGCTTCCACGACGGCGACGCGGAGCTCGCGCCGGGACTCTCGGTGCACCGCGTCGCCGGGCATACCCAGGGACTGCAAGTGGTGCGCGTGCGCACGCGCGCCGGCTGGATCGTGCTCGCCTCGGACGCGAGCCATCTCTACGCCAACATGAACGACAAGCGGCCCTTCCCAGTCGTCTGGGACGTCCCGATGATGGTCGCGGGCTACGCGAGGCTGGCCGAGCTCGCCGACTCGCCCGAGCTCGTCGTTCCGGGTCACGACCCGCTCGTGATGCGGCGCTATCCGCCGGCAGGCGCGGGCCTCGAGGGAATCGCCGTCCGCCTGGACGCCGGGCCGGAGCGCTAGTCTGGCGTAAAATCGCGCGACCATGAAAGTGACGAGCAGCGGCGGGACGCTGGGCGCGAGGATCGAGGGGCTCGATCTCGCCCGGCCGCTGTCCCGGGAGGAACTGGACGGCGTCGTGCGGGCGCTGGGCGAGCGCGGCGTGCTGTGTTTCCCGCGCCAGAAGCTCACCGGCCGGCAGCTCGCCGATTTCTCGCGGCGCTTCGGCGAGCTCGAGATCAACGTCGCCAACGCCTACCAGGAGCCGGGCATCCCCGAGGTGATGATCCTCTCCAACATCGTCGAGGACGGCAGGCCGATCGGTCTCGCGGACGCCGGCCAGGACTGGCACACCGACATGTCGTACAGCGGCACGATCGCTTTCGCCAACGTGCTCTACGGCATCGAGATCCCCAGGCGCGGCGGCAGGACGCTCGGCGCGACCGAGTTCTCCAACATGCACGCCGCCTACGAGGGCCTGCCCGCGGAGATGAAGCGCGACCTCGAGGGCATGACGGTGCTGCACGATTTCAACAAGTTCTGGGAGATGATGAGGCGCGAGAAGGGCAGCCGGCGCCCGCCGCTCACCGAGGCGCAGAGGAAGGCGAAGCCCCCGGTCTCGCACCCGGTTTTCCTCAGGCAT
>DATEGT010000241.1:0-4482 GCA_035280025.1 Burkholderiales bacterium
CAACGCCGCGCCAGCTGTCGAGCGCTACGAAGCGCCTATCCACCGTACTGCCAGGGAGTGTCTGCCATCGTCAGGGGCCGCACCTTCTCCCCGCAATCGGCCTCGACCACGCGCAGGATCACCACGGCGTGGTCTCCTTCCGTGTCCACGATCCGCTCGAGGCGGCACTCGACGTGCGCGGGCAAACCGGGCAATACGGGCGCGGCCGTCCTGCCCTCCGTGAAAGCTTCGCCGTTGATCGTTCCGCAGGCGGCATGAGTGGGGAAGAAGAATCTCCGGGCGATCTCCTGCTGCCGGTTGCTCACGATGTGCAGCACCGCGTAGCCGCTCTCGGCGAGGCATTCGAAGACCTTGCTTTCCCTGCGGACCGCCGCCATGAGGAGCGGCGGCCGGAACGACGCCTGGGACACCCAGGTGACCGTCGCCGCGCCGTAGCGGTCCGCGCTGCGCGACGTCAGAACATAGACGCCGTTTGACAGCAGCCGAAGCGCCTTCCGCTTGAGCTTTTCGTCCACCGACCGGCCCTAGAACTGCGGGCAGACCGCCTCGCGGCGAGGTCTTTCCATCCGCCGCCACCGCTCCTCGCCGAGCTCCCGGTGCTCCGCGGCGAGCAGATCGAACAGCAGGCGATCGCGCGGCTGGCCGTCGATCAGGTGGCATTGCCGCTGCCTGCCGACATAGCGGAAGTTCAGCCGCCGCAGGCTACGGGCCGAAGGGTTGCCGTCCACGATCCAGGTGTTGATCGCATGAAGCCCGAGCTCCCGGAAGGCGAGCGTCAAAAACTTCGAGGTCGCGAGGCTCACGTATCCCCGGCTGGAAAAGGACTTGTCTCCGGCCACCGCCCATAGCGTTGCGGTCTTCGCCGCGCGGTCGACGCCGTTGAGGCCGACGATCCCGACAGGGATCTCGTCCCGGTCCGCGGTGTACGCCCTCATGAAATGCCCTTCCCGCTGCGTCATGATCTTCAGCAGGGCCGGCGTGACGATCTGCCGTCCGTTGCCGAAATCCAGCCATTGGTAGTTCTCCTTCCGCGCGAGCCAGCCCGCGACGAGCTCGAGGACGCCCGGCGCGACAAGCGGCAGGAGCTTCATGTCCCGAAGCGGCGCAGCCCCGAGGAGACCGCCGCGCCTTCCCAGAGTGCAGCGTACGCGGCGAGCAGCCTGGGCGCCTCGTGGCGCCATTCGAGCTCGTTCTCGACGCGCTTTCTGCCGTACTCTCCCATCTCCTTGCGCTGCGCGGGGTCGTCCAGGAGCTCCACGATCTTGCGTGCGAGATCGACGGCGTCGTTCTTCAGCGCGTACAGCGACGCGCGCTGCGCGGACCAGCGCCCCTCGGTCAGATCGAACTGCACGATGGGCTTGCCCAGCGCCATGTACTCCATGATCTTGTTCATGGTCGACTTGTCGTTCATCTCGTTCGCGACGTCGGGATTGACGCAGACATCGGCGGTGTTGAGCATCGCCAGCATTTCGGCATCGGGGACCCGGCCCGTGAAGGTGACGTGATCGGCCACGCCCAGCTCGCCGGCGAGCGTCCTCATCGCCTCGAGCGAGGTGCCTCCGCCCACGAGTCCGAAGTGGACGTCGGCGCGCCCGAGATCGAGCACGATGTGCCGCGCGGCGCGAAGCAGGTAATCGATGCCCTCCTGCTTTCCCATTACCCCGACGTAGCCGACCAGATAGCGGCGGCCGCGCTTGAGCCGCTCGTCGGGAGGCAGGATCCTGAGCCGCTCGAGGCTCGGCCCGCTGCGCACCACGAACACGCGCTCCGGAGGCATGCGGCCGCGCTCGATCGCGACGCGCCGGTAGGATTCGTTGGTGGCGATCGAGACGTCGGCGCAGCGGAACGTCCAGTATTCGAGCTTCAGCATCAGCCGGTAGAAGAAGTCGCGGCGGCCGAACTTCGCCTCGTATAACTCGGGATTGAGATCGTGGTGGTCGAACACGAACTTCTTTCCAAGGAGCTTGAAGAACCGCCCGACGAGGAAGAACAGATCGGGCGGATTGCATGCATGCAAGGCGTCGAAGCCCCGGGTAACGAGCACGCGCCAGGCGAGGAAGAAAGTCCAGGCGAGCGCCGCGCCGTACTCCAGGGCATAGCCGGCGGGTCCCGATGCCTCGAGCGGCAGCGGGTAGCGGTAGATGTGGATCCCGTCGATCGACTCGAACCTCTTCTCGCAGCCCGCCCCCGTCGGGCAGATGATGGAGACGACGTGGCCGGCGTCCCTGAGCGTGCAGGCCTCCTGCCAGACCCGGCGATCGAAAGGGCTGGGCAGGTTCTCGACCAGCATCAGGACGCGTCTCGGCCGTCTTTGGTCCACCGGCGCCTCTGCCCCTACCAGCAGATGCCTTCGTAGACGCCCGAGACGCTGCGCGAATCGGTGATGCGCACGAAATCGATGAGAGTCTGGTCGTCGCGCAGGCGCTTGGAGACGTCGCCGAATTCCGGCGCCGCGTTGCCGACGACGATCGTCTCGGCGTGGTCGAGCGCTTGCTCCAGGCTCTCCGTCATCAGCCGCGAGATGTGCGGGATGCGGTTGAGGATGTAGTCGCGGTTGGCGCCGTGGATGCTTGCAAGCCTCACGTTGCCGTCGTAGATCCGCAGGTCGTAACCCTTGCCGATCAGGCGCTCCGTCAGCTCGACCACGGGACTTTCCCGCAGGTCGTCCGTCCCCGCCTTGAAGCTCAGGCCCAGCAGGCTGACCTTCTTGCTGCCCTGCTCGATCACGGCCTGCATGCCGCGCTCGATCTGCAGCTCGTTGCTCGGCAGGATCCCAGCGAGGATGGGGAGCGACACGTCCAGCGTCTTCGCCTTGTACAGGAGGGCGCGCAGGTCCTTGGGCAGGCACGACCCTCCGAAGGCGAAGCCGGGCTTGAGGTATTGCGCCGACAGATTGAGCTTGGTGTCGCGGCAGAAGATTTCCATGACGCGGTGGCTGTCCAGGCCCAGCCCCTTGCATACCGCGCCGATCTCGTTCGCGAATCCCACCTTGAGGGCGTGCCACGCATTGTCCGCATACTTGACCATCTCGGCGGTCTCGACGTCCGTGCGGATGAGCGGCGCGCGAATCCGGGCGTAGAGATTCACCAGCAGATCCCCGCTGGCCCGGTTCAGCTCCCCGACGACCGTCTTGGGAGGGTTGAAGTAGTCGTGCACGGCGGTTCCTTCCCTGAGGAACTCCGGATTGATGCAGACTCCGAACTCCACGCCCGCGCGCTTGCCGGAGTGCGCCTCGAGGGTGGGAATCACCGTTTCGCGCATGGTCCCGGGCAGCATGGTGCTGCGGACGGCCACGACCGGCGCGCCGTCGTGATCGCGAAGCGCCGCGCCGACCTGCTCGCAGACGCGCCTGACATACTTGAGATCGATGTCGCCGTTGCCCCGGCTCGGCGTTCCCACGCAGATAAGGTGCAGGTCGGTCTGACGAACCGCCGCGGCGACTTCCGTGGTCGCGCGCAGCCTTCCGGCGGCGACCTGCCGCTCTATGAAATGCCCGATGTCCTTCTCGATGATCGGACTCCTGCCCGCGTTGATGAGATCGACCTTGCGGGCCTCCGGGTCGACGCCGATGACCTCGTGGCCCTCTTCGGCGAGACAGCCCGCCGAGACGGCGCCGACGTATCCGAGGCCCAGGACGCTAATCTTCATGACGGCTCCTCAATACCGCGTAGACGTTGTGTACGAAATAGTCCCGCAGCCGCGGAACGCGCATCACCCAATCGGAGACGAAGCGCAGCGGCGGCAGAGCTTTCAGGAAAGTGTTGACCGCCAGGTAGTCGAAATCCCAGCCGGCGTCGCGAACGTGCCTCAGGAACTCCGAATACCGCAGCAGGTTGAGTCCGCCGGCGATCCCGGCGTAGCTGCGGCCGGGATCGGTGGGGCGGAAGCACTCCCTCCGGACGCGCAGCAGGGCCTCCTCGGAAAACAGGATCCCGCGCCAGGGTATCTGCAGGCGGAAGAAGTCCCACATGTGATCTCCGAACGGCGAGTGAAACAGCGGCCCGAAAGCAAGGGCCGCGACGCCCCCGGGCACGACCAGCTCCGCCATTCTCCGCAGGAAGGCCGCGGGCGCGCGGATGTGCTCGAGCGCGTCGAACGAGAGCAGCACGTCGTACCTCGCCCCCGGTACCCACCGGTGCAGATCGCAGCACACGAATTCCACGCTCGTGCCTGCGCCCGCCTGCGCGGCGCACTCGCGAGCCCTCTCTATGTTCCGCGGGAGGAGATCCACTCCGGTGATGCGCCTGGCGCCCAGCCTCGCGAACGCGAGAGTCAGCTCGCCGGAACCGCAACCCAGGTCGAGATAGCGAAGCCGCGGGTCGATCGGGAGATGCCCCTCGAAGCGGTCGACGAGCTTGCGGCACTTCGCGCCCGCCTCCTCGATGGACGCATTCCCCGCCCGGCCGAACAGCGAATCCAGCTGCTCCTCGGTCGCCAGGTTCCCGCGGTGGGCGAGCGAACGCAGAACGAGGTAGTCGAGGG
>DATEGT010000242.1:0-2843 GCA_035280025.1 Burkholderiales bacterium
CGCCGGGATTCAGCGCGATGTCGGCGCCTTCGAGCAGCGTCTTGGCGCCGCGGCGCAGCGTGACTTGCGAGAGGCGGATCATGCTCGGTCTTCGAATGAGGCGCGCATTGTACGGTAGACTCCGGGCGTCGTGGCCTTCGTCCTCTACAACGCGCCTCAATCCACCTGCAGCCAGCGGGTGCGCTTCGTGCTGAACGCGAAGAAGCTGCCGTTCGAGGAGGTGAAGCTCGATCTGCTCGCGGGCGATCAGCTCAAGCCCGGCTATCTGGCGCTCAACCCCAACGGCGTGGTGCCGACGCTGGTGCACGACGGCGCGGCGGTGATCGACTCCTCGGTGATCATCGAGTATCTCGACGAAGTCGCTCCGGAGCGCGAGAGCTTCACTCCGGAGGAGCCCGCGAAGCGCGCGGCGATGCGGGCGCTGATGCGCTTCATCGACGAGATGCCGGCGGCGGCGGTGCGCGTGCCGACCTTCAACCTCGCATTCCTGCCGCGGTTCGCGGCGATGAGCGAGGAGGAGTTCGCCGCGTTCGCGGAGTCCAAGCCCCTGCGCAAGGAGTTCATGCTGAAGATGGGGCGCGAGGGGTTCTCGGAGAAAGACATGAACGAAGCGCTGGACCGGCTGGGAAGAACCCTGGTGCGCATGGAATCCGCGATCCGGTCGAGCGGCGGGCCCTGGCTCCAGGGCAAGCGCCCGACGCTCGCCGACGTCGCGGTGATGCCGGCGATCGTGCGCATGGCCGACCTCGGCCTCGGCGGGATGTGGAAGGAGAAGCCCCTGATCGCGCGCTGGCTCGACGAGATCCGCGCGCACCCGGCGTTCAAGCCGACGTACTACTCCGGGTCGCTGCTCTCCGAGCGGTTCCCGCACCTCAAGAAGCTGGGCTAGAGCCGGCGACGCGCGAGGACGAAGAGCCCCGCCGTCAGGAGGAGCGTCGCGGCGAACACGCCCCCGAACTCGCCGGCGAGCCAGCGCGTAATGCCGTTGTCCACCGTGATCCGGTCGAAGAAGCCCTGCACGTACAGATTGTGCGAGGCATGGAGGAACGCGGCCGGCCAGAAGCTGAGAGAGCGCAGGCGCAGCCAGGCGAGGATCGTCGAGAGGGCGACGACCCCGATGAGGAAGCAAATGACGGCGTACCAGGCCGGAGTGCCGGCGTTGTAGTCGGCAAAGAGCACGAGAGGAAGATGCCAGATCCCCCAGACGAGGCCGCTGACGGCCGCGGTCTGGAGGAAGGACAGCTTGCGCGAGAGCGCGGGAACGAGGAAGCCGCGCCAGCCGATCTCTTCTCCGGTCGCGGTGAGCAGGGAGAAGAGAGTCCCGAGAACGACGAAGGCGATCCTCCCCTGGGGGGCTCGCGCGAGGTCCACCACGCCGTAGCCAGCGAGCCAGACCGCGCCATACGCAACGACGGAGTATGCGACGGGAAGCAGGTAGCCGAGAGCGATCCACCGGAGCGGCGGCCAGCGCCAGCCGAGGCCGCGCAGTGTGCGGTGGAAAAAGAGCTGGGTGATCGCTGCCGCCGCCGCCGGGCACCACATCAATGCAAGGACGTAGCCCTGCTGCCCCATGCCGCCGCCGGCGGCAACGAGGACGTACCAGGGCGCGCTCAGAGCGAAGGTGAGTGCGAGAAAGGCGCCGACGTCCCGTCGAGGCGCCCGCCTGCTTTCATCGACGGCTTGCGGGGTGGACACCGGTCCGCGTGTCCCTAGCGTTCGCGGCCGCGGGGCCAGGTCACCTGCGCCGGCGCAGCTTGCTGGAAGTTCTCCGCGCGCCCGGATAGCAGACAGGACACGGACTCGGACCGCGGAATTTGTGACCGCGGCTGCAGCTTTTCCACCCGCCAGCCTTTGCTTTTGGCACGATGACTCCTTCTGTCTAGCGATGTCTTACGTCCGCGGCGATGCGCGCGCGGCTGTCGCCAATTATCCTGTTTGCGCGGTCAGCCACTCAATCGCCTCCTTTTCCAAGCCGAAAAAAAGGCGGACGTTTTTCCCCCTGTTGAGTGCGACCGTCTCGACGAATTCATGATCACCACGATGCGGATCGCTCAGAACGGCAAATACCATTCCCGATGGGATGTCCCGTCCGAATTCAAAGAGCTCCAGTTTCGGTCCGGCAGCCTTTTGCTTGCGAACATCGACAAGCGCTCGACGAATTCCGGTTTCTTTTGAAAGCCGGAGAAAAGATGCCTGCGCTTCCGTCCAGTCGTTCACTGTAGCGTGCTCGTCAAACTGAAAACGCAAGAAACGCCGTTGCTCGTCAATTGCTATCGCCCCGCGCATTGCGAACCTCCATGGCGTGATCCTCGGTTCGCTGACCTTTTCATGGCATCTAACGTTCGCGGCCACTAAGCCGACGAGATGAAGGATGCCACAAGGAGCGCCGCCTCAGAGGCTCCGGGTGGGCCGCGCGGTTAGCCACCAATGATCTCCTTGCGAAGTCGCTTGAGCTCTCGGAGTATTTTCTTTAGGTCTGTAGCAAGGTGGGGGTACGCAGCCGGCGGCAAGGCAACGAGCAGTGCCCTCCCGGTCGTCCGGTCGGAGACCTCGAACCTCATGAAGTCGTTTGGATTCTTTGCGGATGACAACGCGCGGATGAAGGCGTCTGTAAGGGCGTGCAGATCCTCTATTCCGTAGAGCATTTGCTTTAACGCCCAACCTGATTTCTCTGGGACAAAGCGCGCGAGGGAATGAACGGCAACTATTACTTCCACGAGAGAGCCGGCACCGATCTTTTCGAGCCCGAGTCCAGCCTCGCTAGACATCTTCGGAGAATTCGCAAGAACTTCATCCGCCATCCCCACCAGCTCAGACTTGAGCTGTGCGATATGTCCAGTGAG
>DATEGT010000243.1:0-28568 GCA_035280025.1 Burkholderiales bacterium
CCCATCTCGCCGCCGGTCGCGTGCGCCGATTTGAGCCCGTCGCCGCCGTGCAGCACCTTGTGCGCGAGGTGCGAGGCGAGGTCGAACTTGAGGCGCGCCGGGTCGGCCTGAAGCCCGCGGTTGAGGTAGATGGTGCGCGGCGATTCGAAGAACGAGCGCACCATGCTGCGCACCTCGCGGTCCTTGTCGTGCGCGAGGACGGGCTTCCTGTCGAACCAGTGCAGCGCGAGGCCGTGGTGCCGGCACAGGCGCATCAGGTCTTCGACGTCGAGCGGAAATCTGCGCTCTCCCACCATCTCCGCCGAGCGCTCCAGGTCGGGAAAGTCGTTGCGCGACATCTCCTGGTGCGAGCGGATGAGCAGATGCGCGAACTGCCTCCCGGTCGTGCCGGTCTGCGCGAGCAGCTCCGGGATCGCCGCCTGCAGCAGCTCCCTGGAAAAGAGAAACGCCGGTTCGAGCGGCACGCCCGCCGCGCCCCCGGCGCGCGCCGTCGGCGGCGGCGCGCCCGTCTCGGGATTCCCGTCCAGAAACCAGCCCGGCTCGCGCTGGAACAGCGACGAGAGGAGGCCGAGCACCCCTTCGGAGGGCACGCGCTTGCCGCTCTCGATCATCGAGAGGTACGAGACCGAGGGCGCGGCGCGCGAATCGAGCTGGATGCAGCGCGCCGAGAGCTCCTCGAGCGTCAGACCGTTGCGCTTGCGCAGCGCGCGCAGCTTCACGCCGAGGAAGTGGCTCTTGCGCGTGTGTGAAATTGACATTGTGAAATTTCCTCTGTCAAATTTGCCAGCTCGCGCACCTATACTGCCCCGCACGGACACCGATGTCCAATCGGAGGCGCTATGGCTCGAACCAGGGTTCTCATCCTCGGGGCTTCGTACGGATCGCTCCTCGGCACCAAGCTGCTCATGGCTGGCCACCGGGTATCGCTCGTGTGCACGCGCGAGACCGCCGACCTGATCAATCGCGAAGGCACGCGCGTGCGCTTCCCGATAAAAGGCTGGGGGGGCCTGCTCGAGATCAGCTCCGCGTCGCTCCCCGGGAAGCTCGCCGCGATGACCCCGTACGAGGCCGATCCCGGAGAATACGATCTCGTCGTCCTCGGCATGCAGGAGGCGCAGTACGGCGGGAAGGGGGTGCGGGGCCTGATGCAGCGCATCGCCGCATCGGGCCGTCCCTGCCTCGCGATCATGAACATGCCGCCGCTGCCGTACCTGAAGCGCCTCCCGGGCCTGTGGGTCGCGCCGCTCGAGGATTGCTACGCCGATCCCCGCGTCTGGGAAAGATTCGATCCCTCGCTGATGACCCTCGCGAGCCCCGATCCCCAGGCATTCCGGCCGCAGGACGAGCCCAGAAACGTCTTGCAGGTGGGCCTGCCGACGAATTTCAAGGTCGCACGCTTCGACGCGGAGGGGCCGACCGCGATGCTGCGGGAGCTCGAGTCCGGCATCGACGCGGCGCGCTTCGATCCGGGCCAGGAAACGCTGGAGGTCCCGGTGAAGCTCAAGGTCCACGACTCGATCTTCGTGCCGCTTGCCAAATGGCCGATGCTCATGACCGGCAACTACCGCTGCATCCGGCCGGACGGGATGATTCCCGTCCGCGAGGCGGTGCACGGCGATATCGGCAGGTCCCGCGAAATCTACGACTGGGTATCCGGCCTGTGCTCGCGGATCGGCGCCGCGCCGGATGACCTCGTGCCCTTCGAGAAGTACGCCAAGGCCGCCGAAACCCTCGGCAAGCCTTCCTCCGCCGCGCGCGCGCTCTTCGGTGGTGCTCAGCACGTGGAGCGCGTCGACCGCCTGCTGCGGGAGATCGCCGGCCAGCGGGGGCTCGCGTGCGATCCCCTGCGCGAGATCGTCGCGACGGTGGACGAGCGCCTGCGCAGGAACCGCGCTGGCACCGGCGCGCGAGTTTTCGCGCCGGCGGCCGTGCCCGCCTAGTGCGCGGGCTGGAACGCGAGGTAGGCGAGCAGCAGCAGGAGCACCGCGCCTGCGACCCACCACGCCGGATGGATCCTCTTCCCGGCGCCGACGGGCACGGTGACGTCGTCGGCGTGCGGTGAGGCGCCGCCCGCGAGCTTCTCGTTGAACGCCGAGAAGAAATCGTCGGCCATCTTCTTCGCGACGCCGTCGATCAACCGGGAGCCCACCTGGGCGAGCTTGCCGCCGACGCTGGCCTTGGCGGAGTAGCTCAGGCGGGTCGAGGAGCCGTCCGGCTTGAGCGACACCTGGGCGCCGCCCTTGCCGAAGCCCGCGGCGCCGCCCGAGCCCTCGAAGGAGAGCGAATACGAATTCGGCGGGTTGAGGTCGGACAGCAGGAGCTTGCCGGCGAATTTCGCCTTCACCGGCCCGACCGCGGCGACGATGGACAGCTTGTACTCGTTGTCGGACACCTTCTCGATCGACTCGCAACCGGCGATGCACGCCTTGAGCACCTCGGGGTCGTTCAATCCCTGCCACACTTTGTCCTGCGGGACGGGGATCAGTTGTTCGCCGGTCATTTCCATGGGACTCTCGTTCCTCTATGCAGAAGTGTATTGTAGCGCTCCGCGTCGGTTAAAATAATCGCCCCATGCGTACCTTACTGACCGTGCTGCTCGCGATCGCGCTGCAGTGTGCGATCGCCTCGGGCGAGGCGCACGCGCAGGCCTGGCCTTCGAAGCCGGTGCGCATCGTCGTGCCCTTCGCTCCGGGCGGCACCGCGGACACGCTGGGGCGCCTGGTGGCGCACAAGCTCGGCGAGAGCCTGAAAGAGAGCTTCGTCGTCGAGAACCGCGGGGGCGCGGGCGGGGTGATCGGCTCCGAGCTGGTCGCCAAGGCCGAGCCCGACGGCTATACGCTGGTCGTGTCGGGGGTCGCCTCGCACTGCATAGCACCGGCTCTGCGCAAGGATTTCCCGTTCGATCCGCTGCGCGATTTCACGCACATCGCGCTGTTCGGCGGGCCCCCGGGCGTGCTGGTGATCAACCCCTCGCTGCCCGTCAAAGATCTCAAGCAGTTCATCGCGTACGCCAAGGCGGAGAACGGGAAGCTCGCTTACGGCTCGCCCGGCAACGGAACGCAGGGACATCTGACCGCGGAGCAATTCAAGCAGGTGACCGGAATCGAAATGACCCATGTGCCCTACAAGGGCGCCAGCCTGGCCGTGTCCGACCTCATCGCGGGCCACGTCAAGGTCACCTCGACCACCCTCACGACCGCGGCGAGCCAGATCAAGGCGGGCAAGGCGCTCGCGCTCGCCGTGACCTCGCTGAAGCGCGTCCCGGATTTTCCCGACATCCCGACGTTCGCGGAGCTGGGCTATCCTGAGCTGACCGCGGCGATCTGGTTCTCGCTCTCCGGGCCGGCGGGCATGCCACCCGAGATCGTCAACCGGCTGAACGAGGAGGTGCGCCGTGCGCTGAAGCTTCCGGACGTGGCCGCGAGGCTCCGGCTCGAGGGCATCGAGCCCGGCGACCTCGACCCGCAGCAGTTCACCGCGTTCGTGGCGTCCGAGCTGAAGCGCTGGGCGCCGATCGTCCGCGCTTCCGGCGCGAGGGCCGACTAGAAGGATTCTGATGCTGACCCGGGAGCAGAACGAGCAGCTCACGCGCACCGACCGCGGCACCCTGATGGGCGATCTTTTCCGGCGCTACTGGATCCCGGCGCTCCACGCCTGGGAGATCGCAGAGCACGACGGTCCGCCCGTGCGCGTGCAGATCATGGGCGAGAAGCTCGTCGCGTTCCGGGATACGGACGGGAGGATCGGCGTCATCGACGAATTCTGCGCGCACCGCGGCGTGTCGCTGTGGTTCGGCCGCAACGAGGAATGCGGGCTGCGCTGCCCCTACCACGGCTGGAAGTACGACGTCACCGGGCAGTGCATCGATCTGCCCTCCGAGCCCGACGCGTCGGGCATGAAGATGGGCATCAAGCTCAAGTCCTACCCCGCGATCGAGCAGGGCGACGTGATCTGGATCTACATGGGGCCGCCCGAGCTGAGGCCGGCCCCGCCGGCGCTCGAGTGGACCCTGGTGCCGCCCGGGCGCCGCTTCATCTCCAAGCGCCTGCAGGAGTCGAACTATCTCCAGGCGATCGAGGGCGGCATCGACTCGAGCCACGTCTCCTTCCTGCACTCTGGGGAGCTCAACACCGATCCGCTGTTCAAGGGCAGCAAGGCCAACCAGTACAACCTCGAGGACCGCATGCCGTTCTTCGACGTGGTCGATTTCGACGGCGGCCTCCTTATCGGGGCGCGGCGCAACGCGGACGGCGGCAGGTACTACTGGCGCATCACGCCGTGGATCATGCCTTGGCACACCATCATTCCGCCGCGTGCCGGTCATCCTCTCGGCGCTCACGTGTGGGTGCCCATCGACGACGAAACCTGCTGGGCCTGGAGCATCAACTATCATCCCCGGCGCGAGCTCACCCACACCGAGCGCAAGGCGATGGAAGGCGGCGCGGGCATCCACGTCAAGTACGTTCCCGGTACCTTCATCCCGCTCGCCAACCGCAGGAACGACTACCTGATCGACCGCGCCACGCAGAGGCGAGGCCGCAGCTACAGCGGCGTCGAAGGAATCGCCATGCAGGACGCGTCACTGCAGGAATCGATGGGCCCCATCCAGGATCGCACCCGCGAGCACCTGTGCCTCACCGACAAGGGCATCGTCGCGACCCGCTCGCGCCTCCTGCGCGCCGCCAAGGCGAACCGCGAAGGCAAACCGATTCCCGCTCTCGATCCCGCACAGCAGCGCGTGCGCAGCTGCGCGATCGAGCTGCCGGCCGGGCAGCACTACAAGGAAGGCGCGAGGCACGGCCTCTTCCCGGAGCTCGACACCGATCCGGTGTCGGTGTAGCAGAGCTTGTCGAGGCTCCAGCTTTCCCTGGCGTGCTGGGACTACGACCGCACGCGCGCGCTGGCCGACGGCAGCGTGCGCGTCGATGGCATCGACCTGATCTACAACAATCTCCTCGTCGAGGAGACGTTCTTCCGCATGCTGCGGAACCGCGAGTTCGACGTCGCGGAGATGTCGATGTCCTCGTACTGCGTTTCGCTGATGCGCGAGCAGCCGCCTTTCATCGCCATTCCGGTGTTTCCCTCGCGGTTCTTCCGGCACTCGTGCATCTTCGTGTCGGCCGCGAGCGGCATCCGCGAGCCGAAAGATCTCGCCGGAAGAAGGATCGGCGTGCCCGAGTACCAGATGACCGCGCCGGTCTGGATCCGCGGAATTCTCCAGGACGAATACGGCGTCGACCCGGCGGGCTGCGAGTACCTGACCGGCGGCGAGGAGGAGCCCGGCCGCGACGAGAAGCTCGCGCTCGATCTTCCCGCGAAATTCCGGGTGAGGCCGATCGGCCCTCAGCAGACGCTCGCGCGCATGATCGCCGAAGGCGGGATCGACGCCATGCACACGGCACGTGCGCCCTCCACGTTCCGCACGCTGCCGGACCGCGTGAGGCGCCTTTTCGAGGACTTCGTCGAGGTCGAGAAGGCGTACTACCACAAGACGAAGATATTCCCCATCATGCACACGGTCGTGGTTCGCCGCGACCTGTACGAGAAGAACCGCTGGGTCGCCCAGTCGCTCGCGAAAGCGTTCGCGCAGGCTCAGCGAAAGACCTACGAGCAATTCAACACGAGCATGGCGCTCACCAGCATGCTGCCCTGGCAGTCGGCCCACGTCGATGAGGCGCGCTCGCTGCTCGGCGAGGACTGGTGGCCCTATGGGGTGGAGCCGAACCGGAAGGTGCTGGAGACATTCCTGCGCTATCACCACGAGCAGGGCCTGTCGAAGCGCAGGCTCGAGGTCGAGGAGCTGTTCGCGCCCGAGACGCTCAAGTCCTTTCGCGTTTGAATTTTCAAAAAGGGGAGATGACATGAAAAAGCATGTTGTGCCGGCGGCATTGCAGATCTGCGCACTCGGCGCGCTCGCAGGCTGCGCGTCCTGGACCCCGAACATCGGCTCGGGGGAGAAGCCCACCGGTCAGGAGGCGTATCTCTACGGACGGTTCTACATCGAGGCGCACAAGGAGGCCCTCGCGCTCGACGGTCACCAGACCATGGGTTTCGTCATCAAGTGCGCAAGCGGCGAGAGCTACACGCTCCGCTTCTCGAACGAGGAGGCGCTCTCGGCCGTCAAGGTGACGCCGTCGACCTGCTCTCTTTCCGAGTTCATCTACACCAACTCGGACGGGCGGATCAGATCGAGGAAGAACGCCCCGCAAAGCCTCATGCACGACGCCCGTTTCGACGCGGGCAAGGCCTACTACCTCGGCGATTTCTACGCGGAGACGACCACGACGGTCATCGGCAACACGATCCAGCGGAACTGGAACGTGAAGAGCGCCAAGGACGACTACCGCAACACCAGCGAGCTGCTGAGAGCGCGCTATCCTGCGTTGTCGGCGGTCCCGACGGAGGACCGCATGATCGGACGCCGATAGCGCCCTCGCGCACGGCATGCGCGCCGCCTCGCGTCTGACGGGAAGCTTGCCCGGGGCGCGGGGCGCTTGCCCGTCAACCGCCCCCGCGGCTGCACGTTGCTTCCTGCATTCCACCGGGAAGAAAAGAGTATTTCAAATTGTTACGGCGGAATGAAATTCCATCTTGCTACGGAGACGCGACGATGATTGCGCGAATTATTTGTGCGAATCGGGGGTTTCTGCAGTTGCTCGGGCGGATTTTCATTTCGGCCGCGCTGGCCGCGGGGCTCGCCTCCTGCGGCATGTCGCCGAACGACGACGGTATGGGCGGCGTCGACGTCGGCGTGACCGACGCCGCGGGCGATTTTCTCAGCTATGCCGTCGACGTCACCTCGATCACGCTCACCAAGGCCGACGGCACGGTGGTGCAGACCCTGCCGCAGAAGACGCGCATCGACTTCGCGCAGCTCGTCGATGTCACCGAGCTCATCACCGGCGCCACGGTTCCCGTGGGCGACTACGTGAGCGCGACGCTGTTGCTGGATTACGGCAACGCCGACATCGAGGTCGACGACGGCAGCGGAAATCCCGTGAAGGCGGTGAGCGTCGTCGACGGTCAGGGCAACCCGGTCACCACGCTCTCGATGACCGTGAAGTTCGACAACGCGAAGCATCTCGTGATCGCGCCCGGGATCCCGGCGCTGTTCGATCTCGACTTCAACCTTGCCGCGTCGAATTCCGTGAACCTGACGGGCCCGGTCGTGACCGTCAGCCCACTCCTGGTTGCCGACGTGAATCCCGATGCTCCCAAGCCGCACCGTATCCGCGGGCCGCTCGACGGAGTCGACACGGGGGCCGGCACCTTCACCCTCATCCTGCAGCCCTTCAATCTGCGCAGGGGCGATCACGGCCGCGTCACCTTCTTTACCGACGCGAACACGAGCTTCGAGATCGATCAGACGACCTACGTCGGCAACCCCGGCCTGATGGCGCTCTTCGCGAAGAGACGCCTCACCGCGACCGTTGCGATCGGGACTTTCGATCTTGCCAACCGCCACTTCGTCGCGAGCGAAGTCCTCGCCGGAACCAGCGTTCCCTTCGGCAGCGACGATGTCGTTACGGGGAACGTCCTGTCGCGAAGCGGCAGCGTCTTCGTCGTGAAGGGCGCCGAGCTCGTGCGCAGCGACGGCACGCTGATTTTCAGGGACAAGGTGACGGTGACGGTCGGGGCGGCGACCAAGGTCCGCAAGCAGGGAACCATGGGCGCCTTCGCGACCGGCGACATCTCGGTCGGCCAGCGGCTTTCGGTGTTCGGAACGCTGACCAGCGCGACGCCGGGATCCACCGCGCTCGACGCGACCGGCGGTCTCGCACGCCTGCTCGTCACGCAGCTGAACGGCGTCGCCGGGAGCGCCGGGTCCGGCGAAGTCGTGATGAATCTCGCGAGGATCGACGGCCGGCCGATCGCCTTGTTCGACTTCGCCGGGACGGGCACTGGAGCTTCGCCCGGAGGGACCGACGCCGATCCGACCGCCTACAAGGTCGCCACGGGGGCGCTTCCGCTGAACAGCATCGCGAACGGCACGCCGCTCAAGGTCCGCGGCTTCGTCCAGCCATTCGGGCAGGCGACCGTCTCCGACGACTTCAACGCGCTGACGCTGACCAACACCACCAACGCGCCTGCGATCCTCCTCGTCGCGTGGGCACCGGCCCAGGCGACGCCGTTCACGAGCTACCCGTCCGGCGGCCTGACGGTGAACATCTCGGGCAGCTTCCTTGACGGCGTGATCCGCGGCGGAGTCGGTACGGTCCTTGCGGGCAATCCGACCGTGAACGCGCCCGATCCGGCGCACGGGCTGTTCGTGATCGGCGTCGACGGCATGCTGCGGGTGTATACGCAGCTCGCCGCCTATCAGGCTGCGCTGCAGGCCGATCTGGGCGCGGGAAAGCGGGCGCGGAGCTTCGCCGCTTTCGGCGGGATTTACGACGATCCCTCGAATGCGCTGAGCGCCGGAACGATGGCGACCGCGCTCCACTGACAAGCAGGGCGCCGGGACGGCTCGGCCGTACCGGTCCCGGCGCCCGCGCCCGCCGCGCACGCCGGCGCACCCCGGCCGCTCCTCCGTTGTATATTCGCGGACTCACACACGGAGGCAATCGATGAAGGTCAATCAGCGGCGGCTCATATTCGCCGCGGTTCTCGCCGGCGCTCTGGCGCGCCCGACGCTCGCGCAGGAGCCGATCAGGCTCGGGGAGCTGAACAGCTACAAGGTATTCGCGTCCTTCCTCGAGCCTTACCGCAAGGGCTGGCAGCTCGCGCTCGAGGAGATCAACGCGGCCGGAGGCGTTCTGGGCCGCAAGGTCGAGATCGTGTCGCGCGACGACAGCGGCAATCCCGGGGACGCGGTGCGCGTCGCCGAGGAGCTGCTGGCGCGCGAGAACGTGAGCCTGCTCATGGGCACGTTCGCGTCCAACGTCGGGCTGGCGGTGTCCGATCTCGCGAAGCAGAGGAAGGTACTGTTCCTCGCCGCCGAGCCGCTCACCGACAAGATCGTCTGGGAGAACGGCAACCGCTACACCTTCCGCCTGCGGCCTTCCACCTACATGCAGACGGCGATGCTGGTGCCGGAAGCCGCGAAGCTGGGAAAGAAGCGCTGGGCGATCGTCTATCCGAACTACGAATACGGGCAGGCGGCGACGCGCGCCTTCAAGGAGCTCCTGAAGCGCGCGCAGCCCGACGCCGAGTTCGTCGCCGAGCAGGCGACGCCTCTCGGCAAGATCGAAGCCGGCGCTGTTGTGCAGGCGCTCGCCGACGCAAAGCCGGACGCAATCTTCTCGTCGCTCTTCGCCGGCGACCTCGCGCGCTTCGTGCGCGAGGGCGAGACCCGCGGCCTGTTCAAGGGCCGCGCGGTGTTCGATCTCCTCGGCGGCGAGCCCGAATACCTGGACCCGCTGAAGGACGAGGCGCCCGTGGGCTGGTACGTCACCGGCTATCCTTGGTACGCGATCGACACGCCCGAGCACACCAGGTTTCTCGCCGCGTACCGAAAGCGCTGGAGCGACTACCCGCGCGCGGGCTCGGTCGTCGGCTACACCGCGGTGATGGCCGCGGCCGCGGCGATCCGCAAGGCGGGAAGCCTCGACACCGAGAAGCTGATCGCGGCGATGAAGGACCTCCGGGTGGACACGCCCTTCGGCGTCGTCGTGTTCCGGGGACTAGACCACCAGTCGACCATGGGCGCCTACGTGGGCCGGACCGGCGTGAAGGACGGCAAGGGCGTGATGACCTCGTGGAAATACGCCAACGGAGCGGACTATCTGCCTTCCGATGCCGAGGTGAAGAAGCTCCGCCCCGCCGAGTAGCATGTCGTCCGCCGCCATCCAGTTCGCGAACGGGCTGGCGAGCGCCTCCACGCTGTTCCTGGTTGCGGCGGGGCTGTCGCTGATCTTCGGCGTCATGCGCGTCGTGAACTTCGCGCACGGGGCGCTGTACATGCTCGGGATCTACTGCGCGTACGGCTTCATCGCGGCCTTCGGTGCCGCGCCGCTGGGATTCTGGGCTGGCGTCCTCGCCGCGGCGCTCGCGGTAGGCGCGCTCGGCGCCCTGATAGAGATGTCGCTGCTGCGGCGGCTGTACCGCGCGCCCGAGCTGCTCCAGCTGCTCGCGACCTTCGCGGTCGCGCTGGTGATCAAGGACGCGACACTTGCGCTCTGGGGCGCCGAGGACCTGCTCGGTCCGCGCGCGCCGGGCCTCGGCGGCTCGGTGGAGATCTTCGGCTCGCCTTTCCCCCGGTACGATCTCGTTCTGATCGCCGTCGGCCCGGCGGTGCTGGGAGCGCTGTGGTTCGCGTTGCGCGCGACGCGCTGGGGCAGGCTGGTGCGCGCCGCGACGCAGGACCGCGACATGGTCGCGGCCCTCGGGGTCAACCAGAAATGGCTGTTCACCGGCGTGTTCGCGCTCGGCGCCGCGCTCGCCGGGCTCGCAGGAGCGCTCGAGATTCCGCGCGAGCCGGCGCAGCTCTCGCTCGACATCGCCGCGATCTCTGACGCCTTCGTGGTCGTGGTCGTCGGCGGCATGGGAAGCCTTCCCGGCGCCTTTCTCGCGGCGCTGCTCATCGGTGAAATCAAGGCGCTGTGCATCGCGGCGGGCCTCTCGAAGCTGACGCTGGTCGCGGAATTCATCGTGATGGCGGTCGTTCTGGTGCTGCGCCCGCAAGGGCTGCTGGGGAAGGCCTGGACGGATCCGCGGGCAGCACCGGCCGAGGCGGAACCCCTGCGCCCCTGGAGCCGCGCCGAGAAGACGGTTGCACTCGTCGCGCTCGTCGCGCTCGCGGCGCTGCCGCTCGCGACCGGCGGGTACGTCCTGGTGCTCGCGATCGACATCTTCGTCTTCGCGCTCTTCGCCGCGAGCCTCCACTTCATCCTGGGCGCGGGCGGCATGGCGTCCTTCGGCCACGCCGCCTACTTCGGTCTGGGCGCGTACGGCGCGGGTCTGCTGCTCGCGAAAGCGGGCTGGCCGATGGAAGGAGCGCTCATCCTGGCGCCGTTCATCGCCCTGGCCGCCGCCGCCGTCTTCGGCGCGTTCTGCGTCCGGCTCTCCGGCGTCTATCTCGCCATGCTGACGCTCGCCTTCGCGCAGATCGTCTGGTCGATCGCCTACGAGTGGGACGGCCTTGCCGGCGGCTCGAACGGCATCGTCGGAGTCTGGCCGGCCGCGTGGCTCTCTTCGCGGCCGGCGTTCTACTGGCTCGCGCTGGCGCTCGCCGCGCTCGGCGCGTGGCTCCTGCGCCGCGCGCTGTTCGCGCCCTTCGGCTGGGCGCTGCGCGCATCGCGCGACTCTCCGCTGCGCGCCGGCGCGATCGGCATCGACGTGCAGGGCGTGCAATGGGCCGCGTTCGCGGCCGCCGGCGCTTTCGCCGGCCTCGCGGGAGGGCTGTACGCCTTCTCGAAGGGCAGCATCTCGCCCGATTCGACGCTCGGGGTGTCGCGCTCGGTCGACGCGCTCGTCATGGTGCTACTCGGCGGGGTGCAGACGCTCACCGGGCCCCTCGTCGGCGCTGCGGCCTACACCTGGCTGCAGGACGCGATCGCGCGGAACACCGAGTATTGGCGAGCGATCCTCGGCACCGCGATCCTTGCGATCGTGCTGGCGTTTCCGCAGGGCATCGTCGGCGCGCTGCGCGCGCGTTTCGACCCCAAGGAGGACACGGCGTGATTCTCGAAGCCTCGGATCTCGCGAAATCCTTCGGATCGGTCGAGGCGGTGCGAGCCGCGAGCTTCGGCGTCGACGCGGGGGAGATGCTCGCGATGATCGGGCCCAACGGCGCGGGGAAGACGACCTGCTTCAACCTGCTCGACGGCCAGCTCGCGCCAGACGCGGGCAGCGTGAAACTGGAAGGGCGGGAGGTCGTCGGACTGAAGCCCCGCGAGATCGCACGGCTGGGCGTGGGCCGCACTTTCCAGATCACCGCGACCTTCGCGTCGATGACCGTGCGCGAGAACGTGCAGGTGGCGCTGCTCTCGCACCGCCGCCGTCTCGCGGACCCGTGGACGCGCGCGGAGAGCCTGTGCCGCGAGGACGCCGATCGCCTGCTCGCGCGCGTGGGCATGCTCGCCCAGGCCGTGCGCGCCTGCGCGGTGCTCGCCTACGGCGACCTCAAGCGCGTCGAGCTCGCGATGGCCCTGGCGAGCGAGCCCCGGCTCCTGCTCATGGACGAGCCCACCGCCGGAATGGCGGCGGCGGAGCGGGGCGAGCTGATGGCGCTCGTCGCCTCGATCGCCCGCGAGCGCTCGATCGCCGTGCTCTTCACCGAGCACGACATGGACGTGGTGTTCGCGCACGCCGACCGCATCGTCGTGCTCCACCGCGGGCGGGTGATAGCCGCGGGGCGTCCGGCCGACGTGCGCGCGAGCCCCGAGGTGCGCGAAGTGTATCTCGGCTCCGGGGGGGCGGCCTGATGCTGTCGGTGCGAGAGCTCAATGCCTATTACGGCCGGGCGCACATCCTGGGGGACGTTTCCCTGGACGTCGCCAAAGGCGAAACGGCGGTGCTGCTCGGGCGGAACGGCGCGGGCAAGTCGACGACGCTGAAGAGCATCATGGGCTGGATACGGCCGCGCAGCGGCGAGATCGCCTTCGACGGCCGCCGCATCGACCGTCTGCCGACGTGGCGCGTCGCGCGCTCGGGGCTAGGCTACGTGCCCGAGGACCGGCGCATCTTCACCGACCTTTCGGTCGCCGAGAATCTCGATGTCGGGCGGAGGGGCGAAGGCTGGACGCCGGAGAAGCTATTCGCGCTCTTTCCCAACCTCGCGGAGGCGAAAGACCGTCCGGCCGGAAGGATCTCGGGCGGCGAGCAGCAGATGCTCGCGATCGCGCGCACGCTCATGGGAAATCCGTCGTGCCTGCTGCTGGACGAGCCCTCTGAGGGGCTCGCGCCGGTAATCCTCGAACAGCTGGCCGCAGCATTGAAGAGCCTGAAAGCGACCGGCATGGCGGTGCTGCTGTCGGAGCAGAACTGGCGCTTCGCATCGGCGGTCGCCGATCGCGCCTACGTCATCGAAAAAGGGCGGATCCGCTTCGCGGGAACCACGGCGGAGCTCGCCGGCGACGGGGCGGCGCACGCGCGCTATCTGGCGGTGTAGGCCCGCTAGGTCCAGGGCAGCAGCGACGCGTGGATCACGTCGGGCAGGCCCTGTCCGCCGACCGAGCGGATGGCGAGGTCGACGTCCTCCAATCCGAAACGGTGGGTGGTGACCTTCTCGAGCGGGACGCGCTTGGAGGCGATCTGCGCGAGCGCGAGCTCGCAGGCCCTGTAGCTGTGTCCGCGGGCGCTCTTGATCGTGATCGCCTTGACGGTGACGCGCTCCAGCGGAAAGTTCGGGAACTCGCGCATCTCGCCCTGGACGACGATTGTGCCGCACTTGCGCTTCAGCGCCTCGACGCCGAGGAGGATCGGAATCGTCCCCGCGCCCGCGGTGCAGTCGAGCGCCACGTCGACGCCGCGGCCGCCGGTGATCTCCATGATGCGCGCGAGCGGGTCCTCCTTTTGCACGTCGATCACGTGATCGGCTCCCAGCTCTCTTGCGACCTTCAGGCGCGCTGTGTCTTTCGACGTTCCAGTGACGATGATGAGCGAGGCTCCCGCCTGCTTGCAGATCACCGTCTGCGACAGCCCTTGCTGTCCCGGCCCCTGGATGAGCACGGTCGAGTCGTAGCCGACCCCGCCGTCGAAGAGCGACCACTCGACGCCGTTCGCCATAGGCGTGACGAGGCCGGCGAGCTCGGGCGTCACGCCCGCGGGCACGCGGTGGACGACGGCGTTCCACGGCAGGTAGACGTATTGCGCGAACCCGCCCCACAGGTGCGGCGCGCGCTCCGCCGAGGTGTAGCCGTAGCGGATCGCGTCGGGATTCTTACGCCAGTCGGTGTTCTCGCAATGGCGGTACTGCCCCGCGTGGCACCACTCGCACCTGCCGCACATGACGTAGTGCTCGACGAAGACGAGGTCGCCTTCCTTGAAGCCCTTTCGCCGCACGAACTCGCGGCCCGCCTTGGCGATCACGCCGATGTTCTCGTGTCCCATGATGACGGGTACGGTGGAGGGGGGCGTCTTGTAGAGCTTGACGTCGGTGCCGCAGATCCCGGCGACCTCCATCTTCAGGAGGGCGCCGTCCTCGGGGATCTCCGGCATGGGAAACTCGCGGATCTCGGTCCGGTTGGGACCGGTCCGGACCGCGGCCAACACTTTGCTCATCGGATTGTTCCTTCCGGGCGGATCGTGCTCGCTAGATCGAGGACCGGATGAAGTGGAGATCGCAGAAAGGCGAGAACGGCGCCCCGGGCGCCGTTCTCGTTCGCCGGCCGTCGCGCTCAATCCAGCTTGATGTGCGCCTGCTTCACGATCGCGCCGTAGCGCTCGTTCTGCTTCTTCATGAACGCGGCGAACTCGGCCGGCGTGTTGCCCGCGGGCTCCATGCCCGCGGAGAGGAAACGTTGCCTGATCTCCGGGTCTTGCATGATCTTGCGCGTCTCGGCCGAGAGGCGGTCGGTGATCGGCTGCGGCGTCCCGGCCGGAGCGACGAGGCCGATCCAGCCGAACATCTCGTAGCCCGGAAGCGTCTCGGCGATGGTCGGCACGTCGGGCATCGCCTGGGCGCGCGTCGCGCTGGTGGCGCCGAGCGCGCGCAGCTTGCCTGCCTTGACCAGGCCGGCGACCGCCGGAACCGTCTCTATGGTGTAGGCGACCTGGCCGTTCACAACGTCGGTGATCGACTGGGAGCTGCCCTTGTAGGGGACGTGCACCGCGTCCACGCCCGCCGTCGAATTGAACAGCACCGACATCAGATGGCTGGTGGCGCCCGATCCCGACGAAGCGAAGGAGTACTTGCCGGGGTTCGCCTTGAGCAGGGCGACGAGCTCCCTGACGTTCTTCGCGGGAATAGAGGGATTCACCACGAGCACGAAGGGATTCACCGCGATCAGGCTAATCGGCGCGAAGTCCCTCAGCGGCTCGTAGGCCACCTTCTGCACGTTCGGGCTGATCGAGATCGGCCCGCTCGAGCCCGCGAGGAGGGTGTAGCCGTCCGCGGGCGACTTGGCCGCAGTCTCCGACCCCAGCACGCCGCCGACGCCCGGGCGGTTGTCGACCACGAGCGGCTGGCCGAGCGCGGGGGAAAGCCTCTCGGCCACCATGCGCGCGGCGACGTCGGTCGCCTGTCCAGGGGGCCAGGGCACGATAACCTTGATCGGGTGGGTGGGATAGCCTTGCGCGAAGGCGCTCCCGGCGAGCGCGCAGGCCAGAGCGAGCACGGCGAACGGGCGGATCGGGGTGTTCACGGGTCGTCTCCTTTAGGAACGAAGTGCAGATGGTAGCGCAAGGTCCGCCTTTTTCATGAACTCGGTGAACGCCCGGGCGATCTCTTCCTCGTAGAGCGCCCACTCCTCGAATGGAATCAGAGGAACGTCCCGGTCGCGGACCGGGAACTCGTGCAGCACCGTGCCTAGGATGAGGCGGGCGTGACCGCTCCAGTAGCGGAGGTCGACGCCGCGGATTTCGGCAGTGGGCACGGAACCTGGCTCCTTCAGGGCTTCAACGCGCGATAGAGGAACGGCAGGCTCACGTCCATTCGGTAGTCGATGTCCGAATGGTTGTCGTCGAACTCCTCGTAGCGGTGCCTGATGCCGGCCGCGGAGAGGCGCGCCGACAGGATGCGCGAGCCGTAGTGGATATGGTACTGGTCGCGCCACCCGCAGTCGATGTAGATGCCGCGGAGGGTCCTGAGGTTGTCGCGGTACCTCCGGACGAGATTGACGGGATCGTGCTTGCGCCATTCGCGCCAGCGTTCCTCGATCGCCTCGCCCGATTCCAGGTTGAACGGCACGCGGAAGCCGTTCGGCGCGCTCGGGTCCGGATCGTAGGTCGCCGCCATGCACAGGTTCATGATGCAGTGGCCCTCTGCGGTCGAGAGCTTTTCCTTTTTCCAGACGTGCTCTAGGAAGCGCCTGATCCTCCCGTCGTCGAGCCCCCGCTCCAGGCCTGCGCGGCGCGACTCGCCGCGCGCGTCGTAGGCCCCTGGTCTCCGTTTTCGCGCGCGGTGCCGCTGGAGCTCGTCCAGCGTGTTCGGCCAGTCGTGCCAGTAGACGAAATCGAAATACGCGTCACCCGAATGGTCGGCAACTGCGCCCCAGGTCTTGGCATACTTCATCGCGTGCAGGATCGCGCCGTAGCCGCCGGAGGATTTTCCGAAGCAGCCGCGGTGCTCGCGCGAGGCGAGCGTCCGGAAATGCTGGTCGACGAAGGGGACGATCTCGCGCGTGAGGTAGTCGGCGTAATTTCCGATCGCACTGGAATTCACGTACTGATTGCCGCCGAGCGCGGTGAAGCAGTCGGGAAACACCAAAATCGCTGGGCCCATCTTTCCCTCGCGCTGCAGGCGCAGCGCGCGCTCGGGCACGTTGTCGCCGAACGGCTTCCAGTTGACGTGTGACAGGCCCGAGCCGGTGAAGCCTACGAGGTCATAGAGCACGGGAAAGCGTTGCTTGCGCTCCCCGTACTGCGGCGGCAACCATACCGCGAGCTTGCGCAGGTGCGGGTCGTGCAGCGGGTTGCCCCTGAGTACTTTCGAATCGTGGTCCAGCACGATGAGCGTGCCGGCGGGGCCTTTGGAGCGCTTGAGGGTCATGGGTGCGGCGTCCGGGAAACCGCGTGATTGTGACGAGCGGGATCGGGCAAGTCACCTGCGCGCACGTGATGCCCCGGGGCCGTCAGACGTGCTGCGGTGCAGCGTTCGAATAATCAAGAGCTTGAGGGTGGGTATCGAAGACGACCGCGAGCGTTCTGAAATTCAACCTTGATTATTATGACGATTTGATGTATTACAGCGGCGCCGTCATGCGGCAGTTTCAATCTCAGCTGGTCCATTATCAATAGAAGGGGAGATCTGGTATGGATGCGGTGAAGAACGTCAAAGCCTGGATTGGAGCAATTACCGACATGGGGCTGATGCTGCTGGCCCTGGCAATCGTAGCAAGCCTGCTGGTGGGCAATAACTTGCCCTTCTTCGGGGCGGTGGTCGGCAACATCGTTGCGCTGATCAAGGATCTCGGCGCAAACGGCCTCGTCGGATTGATCGCCTTGGGGATCATCCTCTGGCTGTTCTCGAAGCGCTCTCTCGCGTGACATCAGCTTGACGCGTGTTGGGGGCGGGACTTGTCCCGCCCCTATCATTTCGGGGACGAAATGATCGAGAAGGTCACGAAGTACGGCTGGCTCGCCGTCGAGCTGGTCTTCATGCTGGTCGTTCTGTGCGTCCTGCTGCACCTCGTACTGGGCAAGGACGGCGGCGGATTCATCTCGTCGGTCGCCGCGAACACGATGGATTTCCTGCAGAAGGTTCCCTCCGGGACCTTCCTCGGGATCTTCCTCATCCTGGTCCTGTACTGGACGGTGAAGTCCAAGCCCTCGCGTTGACAGGCTGAGTGTAGGGGGCGTCGCCCTATACTGTCGGGGTGACGACTGACGATCAGAGCGATGCCGACCGCGCAGGCATGCGCGTCGCGCTCGCCGCGCTAGCGGCGCTTGCCGTCGCCATGGGCATCGGCCGCTTCGCATTCACGCCGATCCTGCCGATGATGCAGCAGGACGCGGGGCTGTCGGTACCCGACGGCGGCTGGCTCGCCTCGGCGAACTACGTTGGCTACCTGGTGGGCGCGCTCTCGGCGATCAGGCTCAGGCTGCGGCCGGCCACCGCGATCCGCGCCGGCCTCGCCGTCATCGGGATATCGACCCTGGCGATGGCCCTGCACGAGGGCTTCCTGTGGTGGGCGTCGCTGCGGACGCTCGCCGGCGTCGCGAGCGCCTGGGTGCTGGTGTTCGTTTCCGCCTGGTCTCTGGAGCGCCTGTCGGCGCTCGGGCGCCTCGCGCTCGGCGGCGTGGTCTACGCGGGCGTCGGGACCGGCATCGTCGTCGCAGGCTGCGTGTGCCTCGTCGCGATGAGCGTGCACGCGAATTCCAGTTCGGCCTGGGCGAGCCTGGGGATCGTGTCGCTCGTCACCGCAGCCGTGATCTGGCCCGCGTTCGGATCGGGCGCGCCCGCCGGGGCCGCGCCCGCAACGGACGGAGCGAGACGCCGCGATCCCGGCTTCTGGCGCTTGGTGCTGTGCTACGGCGCCTACGGATTCGGCTACATCATCCCCGGGACGTTTCTCCCCGTCATGGCGAAGCAGGTCATCGCGGATCCGGCGCTTTTCGGCTGGGCGTGGCCGGTGTTCGGCACTGCGGCGGTCGCCTCGACCTTCCTTGCGGCGAGCGCTGCGCGCGCGGTCTCGCTTCGCGCCGTGTGGGCGATGAGCCACCTTGTCATGGCGGTCGGCGTTGTCGTTCCGCTCGTGTTGCGCGGTGTTGCCGGCATCGTCGTCGCGGCGCTCTGCGTCGGCGGAACCTTCGTCGTCATCACCCAGGTCGGCCTGCAGGAGGCGCGCGCGGTCGCCGGGGGGAGAGCGCGCGCGCTCATCGCGGCGATGACCTCGGCCTTCGCGCTGGGGCAGATCATCGGTCCGCTGGCCGTTTCGGGGCTCGTGCGGGCGACGGGCGGCTTCTCGGGGGCGCTGATCCTCGCCGCAGCGCTGCTCGCGGTTTCGGCGGCCGCGCTGCTGCCTACCCGGGCCGGGTCCCCCTGAGCTCGACCGGCGTCGCCCACCGCGTCGCGGCGCGGAACGGGGCGGTTCTCGTTCCTCCTTCCGTCACTTGAGACGCTCCGCAGCTTCGAGCGCGGCCTTGGCCCCTTCCGCGTCGCCGCGCGCCTCGCGCGCCTTTGCGATCAGCTGCCAGTTCTCGAAGCGCAGCGCGGTGTCGCCGCCGGCCCAGGAGGTGGAGCGCTGTGCGCAGCTCTCGGCCTGTGCGTACTCCTTCTGGTCGAGCCGAACACGCGACAGCTCCTGCCACAGCCGCGGATTGCGCGGCTCTATTCTCAGGCCGCGTTCCAGGAGCGCTGCCGCGTTGGCCGGCTGCTGCGCCTCGGATGCCGCGCGCGCGTCCTTCATGAGGCTCGCGATCGCCGGGCTCTCGGTGTAGGTGGACGCGGGAAAGGGCGAGCTCGGCGGCGGGGGCAGCGGCGCGAACTGGGGACTGCTGGCGCAGGCGGCGAGAAACGCGACGAGGACGACGGCGGGGCGGCGGAACATCCCCGCATTATTTCATCGACCCCACAGGCGCTGCCACCAGTTTTTGGTCGTCTGCTTGACGCTGTCCACGGCGATGCCCACGGCGGTCGAACAGGGGGCGCGCTCGACCGGCGCCGAGCCGTTCGCGAACGGCAGCTCGAGCGATCCTTCGCAGCCGGCGTCGGCGCGAAGGCCGGTTGCGGGATCGATGCGCACGGTCTCGATTCCATCGGGCTTGGGCAGCACGAGCGGCTCGGGGGACAGCGACCCCACGATCTCACCCCACACGGGCAGCGCCGCAGCCGCGCCGGTAAGCCGCGCGGCGCGGTTGTCGTCGTAGCCGACCCACACGATCGCGAGCCTGTCGCCGGTGAATCCGGCGAACCAGGCGTCGCGCTGCTCGTCGGTGGTTCCGGTCTTTCCGGCGACCGCGATCTCGGGCGGCACCCAGTTCTTGAGGCTCTGCCCGGTGCCTTCCCGCACCACGCCCTGCATGGCGGCGGTGATCAGATAGATGGGCTCTGGGGGAAATGCCTGTTCGACGGCGAGCGGATAGCGCTTCAGGGGCTTCCCCTCCGCGGTGGTGACTTCGCGGATGGCGCGCAGGGGGGCGCGGAAGCCGCCGCTCGCTATGGTCTGGTACAGCTGCGCGACTTCGAGCGGCGAGAGGTCGACCGCGCCGAGAAGCGTCGACGCGTACGGCTGCATTTCGCGCTCAACGCCCAGGCGCTGGATCGTCCCGAGCACGCGGCTGATCCCGATGTCGGTGCCGAGGCGCGCGGTGGCGACGTTGAGCGATTGGGCGATCGCGGTACGCAAGGGCACCGCGCCGTGAAACTGCCGGTCGAAGTTCATCGGCTCCCAGTCGGGCGCGCCGCGGCTCTTCCACACGAAGGGCCCGTCGTCGAGCGGCGTGATCAGCGTGTAGTGCGCGGGATCCGCAAGCGCGGTGAGGTAGATCGCGGGCTTGAGCAGCGATCCGACGGGGCGCGCGGCGTCCAGGGCGCGGTTGAAGCCCCGGAATCGGGGGTCGCGCCCGCCGACGAGCGCCTCGACTTCGCCCGTCTGGCTGTCGGTGATCACCACCGCGCCTTCGATACCCGGGTCGCCGAAGCGCTTGTCGCGGTCGTATTGCGCGAGGCGCCGCTCGAGCACCGCCTCGGCTCTGTTCTGGACGCGCGGATCGAGGGTGGTGAAGATGCGCAGGCCCTCGGAGCGAAGGTCGGCCTCGTCGTAGTCGCGGCGCAGGTGCCTGTATACGAGGTCGACGAAGGCAGGGTGGGTCGAAGTGCCGCGGGCGGCCTTCGGGTTGACGCCGAGACTGGTCGAGCGCGCGAGCATGTATTCCTCGGGCGTGATCGCGTCGGTGTTCCTCATCTCCCGCAGCACCAGATTACGGCGCTCCAGCGCCCGGTCGGGATGGCGGTAGGGGTCGTAGACGCCGGGCCCTTTCACCAGCGCGACGAGGAGCGCTCCCTCCGGAAGAGTGAGCCGGTCGACCGTCTTGCCGAAATAGTAGAGCGAAGCGAGGCCGACGCCGTGAATCGCGCGGTCGCGGTCCTGACCGAGGTAGATCTCGTTGAGGTAGGTCTCGAGAATCTCGTCCTTGCCGTAGTGCAGCTCGAGGAGCACCGCCATGATGAACTCGGTGCCCTTGCGCCGGAGGGTACGCTCGGGCGTGAGGAAGAAGTTCTTGACGAGCTGCTGGGTGAGTGTGCTGCCGCCCTGCAGGCCGTGGCCGCGCACGAAGCTCCAGGCTGCCCGCGCGATGCCGCGCAGGTCGAACCCGTGGTGATGATAGAAATTGCGGTCCTCGGTCGAGATCAGTGCCGAGACGAGCGGCTTCGGCACCTCCGAGAGCCGTACCAGCACCCGGTCCTGGTTGTTGGCCGGATAGATGCCGCCGATCGGGAGGGGCTCCAGGCGCGCGAGCGGAAGATCGACCCCTTGCCCGTCCTGCACCTTGGCGACGGCGTTCGCGTCGAAATCGACCCGTACCCGCAGCGCGTTCTGCGGACCGTCCCAGAAGCGGAACGGGCGCACGGCGATCTCCAGCCGGTCGCCCTCGCGCGCATACCAGCCGGAATCGCCATCGACCCGGCCCTCGCGATAGTTGGCTTCGCGCAGCTCCTCGATCACGTCGGCCTCGGAAATGCGCAGCCCGGTGTGCAGCTCCAGAGGCCGGGCGTAGATGCGCGCGGGAAGGGCGAACCGGCGCCCTTCGAACTCGCTGCGGACGCGGAAATCGAGATACGCGGTGAAGCTCACCGCGAACAGCGCGAGCGCGAGGACGGCGTAGCGGAAATAGCGCCAGTGCTTCGAGCCCGGAGGCTCGAACTGACCGAAAATGCGGCGGCGGAACATGGTGCGAATTGTACTTTGACGGGGCGAGTTGCCGATCGGTTGACGCGTGCCTGAACGTTCAAAAACCCGCTCGTCGCCTTCGACAACGAAAAGCTGTCGCCGTTCGGCGACAGAGTTCGCGTTCGGCTAGACTGCGCACTGATGAAAATCACCTCCCTCCAAGTCCACATCCTCCGCGCTCCCGACGCGGGTCGGCCGCACTGGGTTTCGCACTTCGTCGTCCCCAAGGCGAACGAGATCCTGGTCCGCCTGCAGACGGACGAGGGAATCGAGGGAATAGGGATCGCGACGTCGTATACGCCGATCGAGGCGGCGATCCATGCGGTGAAGACCGGGATCGGGGATCTTATCGTCGGCGCGGACGCGCTGGCGCCCGAGGCGCTCTACCAGAAGCTCTTCGCGCTGACGTGGCAGCGCCTTGCGTTCGAGAGGAAGTGGTCGCGCGAGGCGATCGTCCGCATCTCGGCGGCCGTGGATATCGCGCTGTGGGACATCGTCGGCAAGAAGGCGGGTCTGCCGCTGTTCCGGCTCTTCGGCGGGTTCCGCAAAGCGGTGCCGTGCTATGTCACGTGCGCGTACTACCGCGACGGGAAGACCCTTTCGGAGTTGCGCGACGAGATGCAGATGCTGAAAGGGCAGGGACACACGGGCTTCAAGGCCAAGGCGGGCGGGCTGCCGCTCGCGGAGGACATCGAGCGCCTTGCGCTGGTGCGCGAGGTGATCGGGAGCGGGAGCGATCTGATGGTGGACGTGAACCGCGGCTGGGATCTCGCCACCGCGATCGAGGGCGCAAGGCTGCTCGAGCCGCTCGACGTCCGCTGGCTGGAGGAGCCCGTGCGCTGGTTCGACGACCGGCGGGAGCTGAAGCTCCTTGCGCAGAAGACGAAAATTCCGCTCTCCGCCGGCGAGAGCGAGCTGACCGCCTGGGGCTGCCGCGTCCTGCTGGAGGAGCAGGCGATCCAGATATTGCAGTTCGATTGCACGATGATGGGCGGATTCACGGAGGGGCGAAAGCTAGCTGCGCTCGCCGAATACCACCACGTCCAGGTCGCGCCGCACCACGACTGCTTCGTCCACGCGCACATCGTGGCGTCCACGCCCGCCGGGGTGATCGTCGAGTCCTTCACCGACCCCGAGCGCGATCCGCTGCAGGCGGAGCTGTTCGAGGACCCGCCCCGGATCGCGAAAGGCTGGCTGACGCTGAAGGAAGCGCCGGGAATGGGCCTGACGCTGTCCGAGCGCGCGCTCAAGAAGTTCGGCGAGAGAATTCTATAGAGACAGGAGACCGGCAATGACCCACGTGACCCATTCCAAGATGCTCGTCACCCGCAGGCGGAACCAGTCGAGGAAGAAGCAGTTGCGGCGCCTGGCGAAGCAGGCGCGCCGCAAGACGGAAAAAGCCAAGGGCGCCGCGTAGTGTCCCGTGACTGCGGACGCGCGGCTGCGCCGCGCGCCGCAGCGTCAGGCGGTCTGGTAGCCCGGCCGAGCCGGCTAGGCGTGGCTTACGCGGTTGCCGGCGGGCACCGCGGTGATGTGCGCGATGCGGAGCCTGAGCGCGCGGACGGCCTTGCGGAACATCAGCCTGATCTGGCGCGCGCGAGCGCGCTTCGCGGCCGCCTCGAGCTCGATCATCTCCTGGGGCGTCGGATAGTGGAACTGGTTGCGGTCCGTCATGATGGTCTCCCGTGTCTAGTTTCGGGAGGCGAGATCACCCTCCCGGTGGAAACCACTCTAGCCTGGCGCTCGCCGCTTATCGCCGTCATGCGGCATAGCGCTTGTGTGCCGTACGCACACCGTGAAAAATCCCCGGGACGCCAAGAGGAGGAGGAGGGAGACGCCCCGGGGGTGGTGCTCAATGCGCCGGGTGGCGCGCGAAGAAGCGGACGGCGCGTTCGATGGCGAGCTCCAGGCGCTCCGCCGACTTGAGCTGCGCCAAGTGGCGCCGGCGCACCTGCGGCGGCAATGATTCGAACGCCTTGTTCCAGAACGAGGTCGCGAATTCCTTGTACTTACGCATGTCCAATCCTTCCTTCGCCGTGCACGGCGTGGGCGAGGCGCTCGGCGAGCGCGTTCAGTCCGGCGGCGCCGGAGCGGACCAGCCGCAGCAGCTCGACTGCCCGTGCGCGCCGGGCGGCAAGCTCCAGCGAGCGCACTTCTTCCAGTGTCAGATGATCGTGAAGATGGTTTTTCATGCGCCATAGAATATGGGCTGGAGGGTTCCGCGACAAACGATGTATTCTCACGTCATAGATAAGAAAAACTCATTTCATCCGTGATCTACCGACTGCCGCCACTCAATGCGCTGCGCGTCTTCGAGGCCGCCGCGCGCCATCTCTCTTTCAAGGACGCCGCGGCCGAGCTGCACATCACGCAGGCTGCGGTGAGTCACCAGGTGAAGAGTCTCGAGGAATACCTCGGCGTGGAATTGTTCCGCCGCGAGGGGCGGGGCGTGCAGCTCACGGAAGCCGCGCGCTCCAGCCTGCCGCGATTGCGCGAAGGCTTCGACGCGCTCGCCGCCGCCGTCGAGACCATCCACGAGCGCAGCGCGGAGACCGAGCTCGTCATCACCGCGCCGCCGGTGTTCACCGCCCGCTGGCTGATGCCCAGGCTGGCGGAGTTCTCCCGGCGCGCGCCCGACATCGAGGTGCGGGTCGTCGGATCGAGCAGGATGGTCGACGCGGGGGCGCTCGACTCGGTGGCCCTGATGGGTGACCTCGACCTGCGAAGCGAGACCTCGGGCGTGCAGATCCACCTCGGGGCGGGCGACTATCCCGGTTACCGCGCCGACCGCTTGTTCAGCGTCCAGATGGCGCTGGTGGCGAGCCCCGAGCTGGTGGCGGGTGATCCGCCGCTGCGCGAGCCTGCGGACCTCGCTCGCCATGTCCTTCTGCACGACGACGCGCTCGACCTGGTCGCTCACGGCAACGCCTGGCAGAAATGGCTGGAGGCGGCGGGCGTCGCCGACCGCGTCGACGGCAACCGCGGCCCGCGCTTCTCGACCAACATGCTGTCCATCGAGGCGGCGTCGCAAAAACTGGGCGTCGCCCTCGCGCTGCGCCCGCTGGTCGACGCCGATCTCGCCTCGTCGCGGCTGGTCGAGCCCTTCGACGTCGAGGTGACGCCGGGTTCGGCCTACTTCCTGGTGTGCGCGGAGGTGATCGCCGACCGCCCGGCGGTGGCGGCGTTCCGCGCCTGGCTGCTCGAGAAGGCCGCGGAGGCCTCTAACCGGGCCGAGAGCGCAGACGCAATATCCACCAGGTCAGGCCCGAGAGGAAGAACGGGAGCAGCGCCGCGTCGATCGCCTGCAGGATCGGCACCCGGCCGGAGGCGGCCACCGGCGCGAAGGGGCGCGCCGAGGTCCCGGTGAATCCCCGGGGCGCGGAGGCGCCACCGGTCCGATCGCGTGGCGCCCGTCCTACTTCGGCGGCTGCGGCACGAACACGACGAACGGAGTCTTAGGCTCGGCGCCGGGCGGCACGAAATCCGGCGCCGGCTTGCCCGGGGCTCCGAGGCCCTTCACGAAGTGGTAGAAAGCGCGCAGGTCCGACTCGCTCACCTTGTTCAGGTTGAACCAGGGCATCGGCGGCCGGGCCTGCAGCTTCTTCGCGTACGCGACCCACTGCGCCTCGCTCATCTTCGAGAGCGTCAGCCGCAGGTTGGTCGGGTAGGTCGTCCCCCAAGGCCCGCGGAAGCCGACCGCGTTGCCGAGCAGCCACTCGGACTCGGGCATCTTGCCGTCTTTCTGCGGATACCCTGCGGTGTGGCAGTCGTTGCAGCCGCCGATCGTGGCGACGTAGCGCCCGCGCGCGACATCGCTTTGCTGCGCGGACGCCGGGGCGGCGAGCGCCGCGGCGGCGATCAGGAGTGAAACGCGCTTCATGGTCCCTCCCTTGCAGTTGTAGTTTTGCGAGACTCTACACCAGGTCGAAGGCGGAGTCAGGTCACGTACTGCGCCACCCCGTTGCCGAAGGACCAGTTTTCCTTGGCGACTTCGACGAGGTTGATGAACACGTCCTGCGGGTCGAGCTTCAGCTCGCGCTGCAGGTCCTGGGCGACGCGCCGGTAGAAGGCCTGCTTCTGCTCGACGGTGCGCCCCTGCGACAGGGTGATCTGGATAAGCACGAGGTTCGACGAGTAGCGTATGCCCAGGTACGTGGGCGTGACGTTGAGCTCCTCGGCCGGATGCTCGGTGATGACCTGGAACTTGTCGTCCTTGGGGACGCTGATCACCTCGGTCATCGCGCGGTAGATCACTTCCCCGAGCGTCTTGCGGTATTGGGCTGACTTCCCCTTCGCGAGGTCGATACGTACGAGCGGCATGGCGGTTTCCCTTTCTTACGGGCTGAGAGGGCGCCATGCTACGAACAACGCCTTGGAGTCACAAGCGACATTTCGTCTCCAGTATGATGAGAAAAGCTCAACGATCGGCGCGCCGGGAACGAAAGGGTTGACGCCGGATCGTAGACAATAGGCGGAGGATCGCAGCGAAGGAGAACCCCGTGAAAGGCACCCCCGCACCCCACATCACCGTCGCGCCCGCGGGCACGCGCGTCCGCGTCACCGTAAAAGGCGAGGTCATCGCCGACAGCCGCGAGGCCTTGGCGCTGAAGGAGGGCGACTACCCGGTCGTCTACTACTTTCCCCGCAGGGACGTGAAGATGGAGCGCCTCGAGCGCACCGGCCACGACAGCTATTGTCCCTTCAAGGGCCGGGCGTCGTACTTCTCGGTCAAGGGCGGCCCGGAGAATTCGATATGGAGCTACGAGGATCCGTACGACGAGATGCTCGCGATCAAGGAGCTGCTCGCCTTCTATCCGAACAAGGTCGATTCGATCGCGGCCGGATGAAGCGCGGCTACGGCCCCCCCGTCCTCCTTTGCTTCGCGCTGGCCTGCGCGCTGCTCGCGCCGGGCGCGTCCGAGGCTCGCACGGTTACCCCGCGCGGCGACCTCGGTCCGCAGGAGCACGCGCTCATCGACATGTTCGAGAAGGCGAAGCGCTCGGTGGTCTACATCTCGACCTCGGAACGCGTGCGCGACTTCTGGACGCGCAACGTCCGCAGCATCCCCAAGGGCACCGGCTCGGGGTTCTTCTGGGACGAGCAGGGCGACATCCTCACCAACTACCACGTCATCTCCGGCGCCTCCGAAGCGCGCGTGCGGCTCAACGACGGCCGCGACTACGCCGCGTCGCTGGTCGGCGCGAGCCCGTTTCACGACATCGCGGTGCTGCGCATCAAGGTGCCGACGAACCGGCCTCCGCCGCTCCCGCTGGGCACCAGCCACGACCTGCGGGTGGGGCAGAGCGTGTACGCCATCGGCAACCCGTTCGGCCTGGATTGGACCCTGACGGGCGGAATCGTGTCGGCGCTCGACCGCGCGCTCGACAACGACGACGGCACGACGATCGAGCACCTCATCCAGACCGACGCCGCGATCAACCCGGGCAACTCGGGCGGGCCGCTGCTCGACACCGCCGGCCGCCTCATCGGCATGAACACAGCGATCTACAGCCCGAGCGGCGCCTCGGCGGGGATCGGCTTCGCGGTCCCCATCGATACCATCAACCGGGTCGCGACCGCGCTCATCGCGAAGGGCAAGTACGCGCCGCCCTCGCTCGGCATCGAGATCGATCCGGACCTGAACGACCTGCTCTCGGAGCGGCTCAACGTCGAGGGCGTGTTCGTGCTCAGCGTGAGGAGGGGAGGGCCGGCGGCCGCGGCGGGCCTGCGCCCGGCGCGCATGGAGCGGGGCAACGTCATCGTCCCCGGCGACGTGATCGTCGAGGTCGGCGGCAAGCCGGTCGACACGGTGGCCAAGCTCCAGGCGCGCCTGGACGATTTCAATCCGGGAGACCGCGTGCGCCTCGGCATCCTGCGCGGCGAGAGGCACTTGAGCGTCGAGGCCACCCTTGCCGAGGGACGCTGAGGGCCGTGAGCGTTCCCGCACCGAGACCGGCTTCGATCGGAATCGAGGGCGGGGGGCGGATCTCGGGACTGGTGCAGGGGGCCGACGGCGCGCGCGCCTGCCTCGTGCTCGCGCACGGCGCGGGCGCCGGAATGGCGCACGCGTTCATGACCGCGGTTGCGGCCGGCCTCGCCGGTCGCGGAGTCGCGACGCTACGCTACCAATTTCCCTACATGGAGCGAGGCGCGAAGCGCCCCGACCCGCCGAAGGTCGCGCAGGCCGCGGTGCGGGCCGCGGTCGCTGAAGGCCGGCGCCTTTTCCCGGAACTCCCGCTGTTCGCCGGAGGCAAGTCCTTCGGCGGCCGCATGACTTCGCAGGCGCAGGCCGAATCGGCATTGCCGGGCGTGCGCGGGCTCGCGTTCCTCGGCTTTCCCTTGCACGCTCCGGGCAAGGCGTCGGACGAGCGCGGGCGGCATCTGTTCGAGGTGGAGATCCCGATGCTCTTCCTCCAGGGAAGCCGCGACGATTTCGCGGACATGGCGCTCCTCGCACCGCTGGTCGAGCGCCTAGGCGCGCGCGCCCTGCTGAAGGTTCTCCCTCAGGCCGACCACTCCTTCCACGTGAGCGCGCGTTCCGGGCGCACGGACCCGGAAGCTAGGGAAGAGCTGATCGCCGCGCTTGCCGGGTGGATCGAGGCGGTGGCCCTGGGGTAGGGCCGGCGGGCCGTCCGCCGGAGATCGTCCGCCACCCCGCTATACTCCGGTATTCTCGAAATACAGCGGAGTCTCCATGCGCCGCATCGACGCAATCGCAGCAGCCGTGCTCCTCGCCGGGCCGGCGATCCCGGCCTTCGCCCAGGTCACCGCCTACGAAGGCGCGCGCCTCATCGTGGGCGACGGGCGAGTGATCGAGAGCGGGACGCTGGTGGTGGACGGAGCGAAGCTCGCGCAGGCGGGCCGAGCCCGGGAGGTGCAGGTGCCGCCGGGCGCCAGGCGCGTCGACCTCAGGGGCAAGACGGTGATACCGATGATCATCGACACGCATGTCCACCTCAGCACGACGCGCGACGGGCTGCTGCGCGACCTGAGGCAGCGCGCCTACTGGGGCGTGAGCGCCGCGCTGAGCCTGGGCCTCGACGGCTACGCGCTGCTCGACGTGCGCAACCAGGCGCTGCCGGGCGCGGCGCGCTTCTTCAGCGCGGGGCGCGGGATCACCATGCCCGAGCCGGG
>DATEGT010000244.1:0-6575 GCA_035280025.1 Burkholderiales bacterium
CCACAAGAAGCAGACCGGCGGAGCCGGGCAGTTCGGCGAAGTGTTCCTCAGGGTCGAGCCGCTGCCCCGGGGCAAGGGCTTCGAGTTCGTCGACAAGGTGAAAGGCGGCGTGATCCCGAACGTCTTCATCCCGGCGGTGGAGAAAGGCGTGAGGATGGCGCTCGACTCGGGCGTGATCGCCGGCTACCCGGTGCACGATATCCGGGTCACTGTATACGACGGCAAGCACCACGCGGTGGACTCCAAGGAAGTCGCCTTCGTGTCGGCGGGAAGGAAGGCCATCATCGACGCCTTCGCCAAGGCCGGGGCGATCATCCTCGAGCCCATCGTCCACATCGAAATCAACGCCCCGGACAAATTCATGGGCGACCTGACCTCAGACCTGTCGGGCAAGCGCGGACAGGTCAACGGCACCGACAGCGCGGGCGGCGAAATGATCGCCATCAAAGGCGTCGCGCCCCTGTCGGAGCTGTCCGACTACCAGACGCGGCTGAAATCGGTGACGGGAGGGCAGGGCGCGTACTCCATCGAGTTCAGCCACTACGCGCCGGTGCCGCCGCATACGCAGGCGCAGCTCGTGAGCAAGCACAAGCAGCCGGTGGAGGAGGAGCAGTAGCAGGTCTTCTCGAGGGAGATATGATGCTGAACGGTCGACGTTTGCCGAGGAGGAATCTTGCTGCCGCCCTGAGTGGTTTGGTCCTGGTTGCGTGCGCTTCAGGCGCAAGCGTGCAGCAGACGAACGACCAATTGCCCATGTACGGTCAGCCCGGGATCACACGATCGGAAGAGTTGAGGAAAGCAGACGATGAATTTATCAAGCAAACGACGGCGCCGGTCGGCACTCGAGAAGTTGCGAGCAAGGTCTTGCATTCGCAAGGTAACGCCTACTTCAATCGGGGATTGGTCGAACTTGCGATGCGGCGATACAACCAGGCTTGGCTGTTGAACCCGAACAACTATCAGCCCTACTGGGGGTTCGGACGTGTCATGCTTCAGCGCGGTCAATTCGATGAAGGGATTGCGTACTTTGAGAAAGCAACGCGGCTTTGCGATGACGATTATCAGAAAGTCGCTCTGCTTAGTGACTTCGGCGCCGCCTATGGGATAAAGGCGAACAAGACGAATAACCCTGCAGAGAGAACCCGCCTCTATGGTCTGGCGTATGAGCAATACAAGCGCAGCACAGGAATGGATCCGAAGTATCAGCGCTCGTGGCAAAACTGGGCGTCCACACTGTATCAAGAAGGAAACTACTCGGAAACTTGGAAGACAATCAGAGAGGGACAGGTGAAAGCCGATGCCCAATTCTCGCCACAGTTCTTGCGCGAGCTCGAACAAAAAATGCCTGAGCCGAAGTAGGCGTCATGCGATATGTTGTGATCATCGTGACCGCGGGCGTCCTGGTTGCCTGCGCCAATCCCTTGAATCGCGCTACGTCGGATCGATACGCAAGGCAATGCTCTGAAGCGTATCGCGAGGGGCTCTTGGATATTGCAGAGGAAGCCTGTTATCGGGCGGCGGTAAATGTGAACCTTGGAAATCTCGGCCCAGAGTTAAAGTCCGAGCGCTGGTTCAACCTCGCACTTATCAAGCGCCAGTTGCGGAAACTTAATGAGGCCGAAGATCTCCTGAAGGAATCCTTGAGAGTCGAAGAAACGCTTTCTGGTCCGTCCAGCGAGAAAATTGCTCGCAGGCTTGCCGAATTGGCGGCCGTGGAATATCAAAAAGCGCAATACGCCGAGGGATACCCTCTTATGGATCGCCTGGCGCCTATGTCGGAGCTTTTTTCCGGACGAGATCGTCTGTTTATCGCGGCGCTCTACTATTGTTATGCGACTCAGGCCGAGCACGTGAATGATACACGGCGGGCCGCCGAGTTGAGGTCGATGACGTCGAAGCTTGGCCCCGTCGCTAGTAATCTCAAGTGCAGTTCGTAGCGTACCGCGCAGAAACGTCGCTCGTAAGACACAGAGCGGCTTTGATATCCAAGATTAGAGGAGTCGCCATGCGAAGTCTCCCGGTACTGTGTATTGCTTCAGCTCTCACCGCCTGCACTTCCGCCCCCATCGCTCTCCGCGACATGGGCTCGTTCCACGTCGGCGGGCGCGATGTGGAGGTCACCGGGAAGCCGGTGAAGGAGATCGTCTTCACGCCGGGCGGGGTGCCGGCGAAGATCGATTTGAACGGCACGTACTCGGTCGAGGCGATGTACGTGCAGTATTTTCTCCCTGCGAACCGCAAGGGCGCGGTGCCGCTCTTGATGTGGCACGGCGGCGGGCTGACGGGCGTTTCGTACGAGTCGACGCCCGACGGGCGCGAGGGCTGGCTCAACTATTTCGTCAAGCAGGGCTGGGACGTGTACAACTCGGACGCGGTGGAGCGCGGGCGTTCGGGTTGGGCGATGACGCCGGATATTTTCAAGGGCGATCCGGTGTTTCTCACCAAGGCGAATCCCTGGGAGCGTTTCCGCATCGGGCAGGGCCCGGGCTCGTGGAGCTCCGATCCAACGCAGCGGAAGCTGATGCCGAACTCGCAGTTCCCGGTCGAAGCCTACGACAATTTCGTGAAGCAGGCCGTGCCGCGCTGGACGACGACCGACGACGCGATCATCCGCGCGTACATCGCGCTGGTGGACAAGGTATGCCCGTGCGTGATCCTGTTCCACTCGCAGGCCGGGCAGTTCGGATTCAAGGTGGCGCAGGCGCGGCCGGACAAGGTGAAGGCGCTGGTCGCGGTCGAGCCGGCGGGCATCGGCGATCCGAAGCAGGCGGGGCTGCTCGCGCGCATTCCCATGCTCGCGGTCTTCGGCGACAACATCGCGCTCGACTCGCGCTGGCCGCAGATGCGCAGGAACGACGACGGTTTCTTCGACGCGATCGCCAAGGCGGGCGGCAAGGTCGACGTTCTCGATTTGCCGAAGGCGGGGCTGGCGGGCAACTCGCACATGCTGATGATGGACAGGAACAACCTCCAGGTCGCCGCATTGATCCAGGGCTGGCTCGCGAAGCAGGGGCTGGTGCGCTGAGATGCTCAAGAAGGCGATGCTCCTCATCGGCCTCGCGCTGTCGCTCGCCGGCTGCCCGCTCACGCCGATCGTCAACGAGACGACGCCGCCCAACCTGTATTTCACCGTGTGGTACGAGAAAGCCGCGCACGATTCGAATTCCGACGAGATGGGACCGATCGCGGCCTTCGCCCTCGACGCGCACAAGTGCATCTACGTCGCGTCGCCGTTCCTCGTGCGGGTGATGGCCAGCGACCCGGGCGGCGTCGCCGTGCTCGACGTCGCCAACCAGGGCAACAACAGCCTGCGCGTGCTGGATGCGCAGACGCTGGCGAGTCCCGCGCCCGGCTCGCCGACGCAGTCGGATCCGGTCCTGGGCGGGAACTTTTCCAATCCCGGGTCGCCGTTCGGACTGGGCGCGAACGCCTCGACCCTCACCTATTACTATCCGGACACCCGCACCGGCGGGCCCGTCTACAACGTTGCCACGCTGGAAGTCGCGTTCGAGTTCGTCCCGAAGCAGCCCGCCACCGGAACGCTGCTGGTCGAGGCGCGCAACGCCTCCGACCAGGTCTCGCGCATCGTCGACTACAAGGTCATGCAGGCGGGAGACTCCTCCGGCCAGCAGCCCGGGCAACCCTGCGCCGCTTCCGCGCGCGCGCGCTGACGGCGGCACCCCGTGTTCAAGAGAATCGACCACGTCGAGATCGTCACCAGCGACCCGGAAAGGAGCGTCGCCTTCTACACCGGCGTCCTCGGCTTCAAGGTGAGGTTTCGCGACCGGGTGCCGCTGCCCGCCGGCGGCGCGCTCGACATCGTGTACCTGGATCTCGGCGGCACGGCGGTGGAGCTCCTCACCTACGGCGGCGCGCCGGCCGAGCCCGCGCCGCAGAAGCTGCAGCTCGGCTACCGCATGATGGCGCTCGAGGTCGACGACATGAAGAGGACGCTCGAGTATCTGAAGGGGAAGGGCGTCGACGCGGCGTGGGGCCCGGTGTTCCGCGAGCAGTACGCGCGCGCGGAGATCCGCGACCCGAACGGCTACCCCATCGAGCTGAGGCAGTGGAACCGCTAGCGCTCCGCTAGACCGATGTAAGGACGGCCGGCCGCGCGACGACGAAGCGGCAGGCCAGCACTTTCGTGTCGCCTCCCGGTGAAGCCCGTCCGCCACGCGCGGAGGACCCGCCGCGGCTGTCCAACCCAACGCAAGGAGTATCGAATGAAACGTCTCGCACTGTTCCTGGTCGCCGGCGCCGCGCTGGCCGTGTCGGGCGCCTTTGCCCAGAGCACCATGGAGAAGAACGAAATGTCCGGCGGTTCCATGAAGAAGGATCACATGGGCCAGGAGCCGATGAGCAAGCACCCGGCGAAGAAGCGCGCGACGCACAAGGACCCGATGTCGAAGGGCGCCAAGGGCAAGGACGCCATGGAAAAGGATTCCATGAGCAAGGACTCCATGGGCGGCAAGCCCGGGGCGATGTAGGCCGCGGCGATGCACACCATCACCCGCAGGCTCGGCGAATGGGCGCCGCTTCCGCTCCGGCTGATCGTCGGATACGGATTCCTCGTGCACGGCTACGCCAAGCTGATGCGGGGCCCGGATTCCTTCGCCGCGGTCCTCCACACCCTCGGCGCGCCGCTGCCGCATCTGCTCGCCTGGCTCACCACGCTGGTCGAGCTGGCCGGCGGCGCGGCAGTCCTCGCCGGCGCCTTCGTGCCGCTCGCGAGCCTGCCGATGGCGGTGGTGCTGCTGACCGCGCTGTTCACGATCCACCTGCCCTACGGCTTCTTCTCGGTGAAGCTCGTCGAAGTCACGGCGAGCGGAACCCGGTTCGGGCCGGTCGGCTACGAAGTCGTCCTGCTCTACCTCGCGGGGCTCGCCGCGCTCGCCGCCGGCGGCGCGGGGCCGCTCTCGGTCGACGCGTGGCGCTCGCGCCGCTGATGCGCGCGCATCTCCGCATCGCCCGGCCCGTCGGCGAGCTCGAGCGCTCGGCCGCGATGTACCGCGACGGGCTGGGCCTTTCCGAGATCGGGCGCTTCGAGGATCACGAAGGCTTCGACGGCGTCATGCTCGGCGCGCCGGGCCTGGGCTACCACTTCGAGCTCACGCACTGCCGGAGCCATCCCGTCCGGCCCGCGCCGACGCCGGAGGATCTGGCGGTGTTCTATCTTCCCGATCCCGTCGAATGGCGGCGCGCCTGCGCGTCGATGCTCGCCGCCGGGTTCAGGGAAGTCACCTCGTTCAATCCCTACTGGGGCCGGCGCGGGCGCACCTTCGAGGACCCCGACCGCTACCGGGTCGTCCTCCAGCAGGAAGATCCCCACGCGGGCGGAGAGGAGCAACGGTAAGATAGCGGAGCCGCAATGCAGCCCTCGAAGACCGAATGAGCGGGGAGAAGCTCCCGCCGCCCGTCGTCCCGCGCAACTTCTACGCCGCGGGCCTCAACTACCTCGCGCACATCGAGTGGGCGAACAGCCGCGGCGCGAGCCACAAGGTGCCCGCGCAGCCCGACATCGGCTACCGCTCGGCCGCGGCGCTCGTCGGCAGCGGGCACGACATCGTGATCCCCCCGGATTCGCCGGGGCCGGTGGAGTACGAGGGCGAGCTGGTCGCGGTGATCGGCACGAAGGCGCGAAACGTGTCCGAGAACCGCGCGCTCGGCTGCGTGCGCGGCTACACGCTCGGCAACGACGTGAGCGAGCGGACGTGGCAGAAGACCGACCGCACCTTGTGGCGCGCGAAGAGCAGCGACACCTTCAAGCCCATGGGGCCCAGGATCGTGCCGGGCATCGACCCCCAGAACCAGGTGATCGAGGTGCGCGTGAACGGCCGCACCGTGTCGCGCTACAGCACCCGCGGCATGATCTTCGGCGTGGCGCGCTACATCTCGCGCATTTCGCGCTACGTGACGCTCTGGCCCGACGACGTCATCTGGTTCGGCTGCGACGGGCCGACCGAGCCGGCGCTCGAGGACGGCGACCTCGTCGAGGTTGCGAACGAGGCGATCGGCGTGCTCGCGAACCGCGTGAGGAGGGAAGCGTGAAGGTCCGCGTCTACAACAAGGCGGGCGGGCTCGTCGGGCCCGTGGAAAGCCCCGAGGTCGTGAAGACCGACCCGGAGTGGAAGCGCCGGCTCACCCCCAAGCAGTACGAGGTGGCGCGCGGCAAAGGCACCGAGCCTCCGTTCTGCGGCCTGCTCCTCGACAACAAGCGCGACGGAGTCTACGCCTGCGTGTGCTGCTCGCTGCCGCTGTTCTCGTCGGACTCGAAATTCAGCTCCAACACCGGCTGGCCGAGCTTCTTCCGGCCCGTCGCGCCGGAGAACGTCGTGACCGAGGAGGACCGCAGCCACGGCATGCGGCGCACCGAGATCCTGTGCAAGCGCTGCGCCTGCCATCTCGGGCACGTGTTCGAGGACGGACCGCGCCCGACGGGCCTGCGCTTCTGCGTCAATTCCGAATCCCTGGTCTTCGTCGACCGCAAGGACCTGGCGACCCTCGCCGACCCCGCCGCCGGCTAGACGCGCGCATCGCGCCGGAGGGTTATGATGTCCGCGCAACCGTGCCGCCCC
>DATEGT010000245.1:0-11106 GCA_035280025.1 Burkholderiales bacterium
CGTCGGCGCGACTTCCTCTCCGGCGCGGCGCGCGAGATCGGCCAAGGCCAGCTCGCGCTCGCTGCCGCTTATCGCGCCCGACGCGTGCTCGGCCTCGAGCGCGCGCTTCTGGTCGCGCAGGACGGCGATCGCAGCCCGATCGGCATCGCCAATGCCGCGGCTCCTCCGCGTGCTCAACAGCGGCACGAGCAACGCAGCGAGGACGCCGGCGAGCAGCGCTGCGGCGAGAACCCAGAACAGCAGCATCGGAAGCATGCGAAGCGCGCCGATCGGCGCGACCCGCCGATTATAGCGGCCGCTCCCGAAAGCGAGACGGCCGCGCCGAGCCGGTCGCCAACCGGACTCGACGGGCGCTTCTGCTATGATCGATGCTCGCGCAACATCAGGGATCAGCCGGTGATGCCCGACAAGGACATACGCGAGGCTTCGCTCGAATATCATCGCGCGCACCCCGCGGGCAAGATCTCGATTCTGCCGACCAAGCAGCTCACCAACCAGCGCGATCTCGCGCTCGCCTACACGCCGGGTGTCGCCGCCGCCTGCGACGACATCGTTCGCGATCCTGCGGAAGCGCGCAACCTGACGGCGCGCGGCAATCTGATCGGCGTCGTCACCAACGGCACGGCCGTGCTCGGCCTCGGTGCCATCGGTCCGCTGGCGGGCAAGCCGGTGATGGAAGGCAAGGCTGTGCTGTTCAAGAAATTCGCCGGCATCGACTGCTTCGACATCGAGCTCGACGAGCGCGACCCCGACCGTCTGGTCGACATCATCTGCGCGCTCGAGCCCACGTTCGGCGGCATCAACCTCGAAGACATCAAGGCCCCGGAGTGCTTCTACGTCGAGCGCAAATGCCGCGAGCGCATGAAGATCCCGGTGTTCCACGACGATCAGCACGGCACGGCGATCATCGTCGGCGCCGCGGTGCTGAACGGCTTGCGCGTCGTCGGCAAGGACATCTCGGGTGTGAAGCTGGTCTGCTCGGGGGCGGGAGCTGCAGCCCTCGCCTGCCTCGACCTGCTCGTGAGCCTCGGCCTGAAGGCGGAGAACGTCTGGGTCGCCGATATCAAGGGCGTCGTGTACCAGGGCCGCAAGGAGGAGATGGATCCCAACAAGGCGCGCTACGCGCGCAAGACCACGGCGAGGTCGCTCGACGACGTCATCTCCGGCGCGGACATCTTTCTGGGTCTCTCGGCCGGAGGGGTCCTCAAGGAGTCAATGGTCGCGAAAATGGCCGGGAAGCCGCTGATCCTCGCCCTGGCCAACCCCGAGCCGGAGATACTCCCCGACGCCGCCAAGCGCGTCCGTCCCGACGCCGTGGTGGCAACGGGACGCTCGGACTTCCCGAACCAGGTGAACAACGTCCTGTGCTTCCCGTTCATCTTTCGGGGCGCGCTGGACGTAGGCGCCACCGGCATCAACGAGGCGATGAAGCTGGCAGCAGTCCGCGCTATCGCGGATCTCGCGACGGCGGAGCAGTCGGAGATCGTGGCCGCGGCCTACGGAGAGCAGTCGCTTCGCTTCGGCCCCGAGTACCTGATCCCGAAGCCTTTCGATCCGCGCCTGATCGTCAAGATTGCGCCGGCGGTCGCCAGGGCGGCGATGGATTCCGGCGTCGCCACCCGCCCGATCGCGGATTTCGAGGCCTACAACAACCAGCTGCTGCAGTTCGTCTACCACTCGGGCCTGATCATGAAGCCGATCTTCAGCGCGGCGAAGGAAGGCCCGCGGCGCAGGATCGTGCTCTCCGAGGGCGAGGACGAACGCACCCTGCGCGCCGCGCAGGTCGTGGTCGACGAAGGCCTGGCGAAGATAGTCCTGATCGGCAGGCCCGGCGTGGTCGAGCGCCGCATAGAGCGCAACGGCTTGCGAATCAGGGCAGGCGAGGATTTCGAGCTCGTCAACCCCGAGTCGGACCCGCGCTACCGCGAGTACTGGACGGAGTACCACCGCCTCACCGAGCGACGCGGCGTCTCGCAGCAATACGCCCAGATGGAGATGCGCAGGCGGCACACCCTGATCGGGGCGATGATGATGCACCGGGGCGAAGCGGACGGGATGGTGTGCGGCATCGTCGGCACCTACGAGCAGCACCTCCAGGACATCGACCAGGTGATCGGGCTGCGGAGCGGCGCCCGGCATTTCTACGCCATGAACGCGTTGATGCTCCCCAAGCGCACGATCTTCATTTGCGACACCTACGTCAACCTCGATCCGACCGCCGAGCAGCTGGCAGAGATGACCGCCCTCGCGGCGGTCGAGGTCCGCCGCTTCGGCGTGGTTCCCAGGGCGGCCCTCCTGTCGCACTCCAGCTTCGGGACCAGCGAGGCCGCCTCGGCGCGCAAGATGCGGGCGGCGCTGGAGCTGATCAGAGCGCGCGCTCCGGAACTGGAAATCGAAGGCGAGATGCACGGGGACGCGGCGCTGAACGCGGAGCTGCGCCTCGCGAATTTTCCTCGTTCGAGAATGAAGGAGGATGCGAACCTGCTGATCATGCCCACCCTGGATGCCGCCAACATCGCCTTCAACCTGCTGAAGACCGCCGCCGGAGACGGCATCACCATCGGTCCCATCCTGCTGGGGACCGCTCGCCCGGCGCACATACTCACCTCCTCGGCGACCGTCCGGCGCATCGTGAACATGACCGCGCTCACGGTGGTGGACGCGAACGCCTCGGGCGAAGAAGCGCGGTCCAGGGCGTAGGGCCGGGCGAGCTCGAGCATGACCCTGAATCCCGAGTCGATGAAATCCAAGGCGGGGCTCGTCCTCACCGGGGGCGGCGCGCGCGCGGCCTACCAGGTGGGCGTGCTGAAGGCGGTGAAGGACATACTGCCGCAGCCGGAGAAGAACCCGTTTCCCATCCTGTGCGGAACCTCCGCCGGCGCCATCAACGCCGCGACGCTGGCCGTGTTCGCCGACAGCTTCGGCAAAGCCGTGGACCGGCTGCTGGGAGTGTGGGAGAACTTCCACGTTCATCACGTCTATCGGTCCGACCCCGTCGGGATTGCACGAGTGGGCGCACGCTGGCTCGCGGCGATGACGCTTCTTTCTCGCGCCAGCCCGGAGGCGCTGCTCGACAACAGTCCCCTGGAGGAGATGCTTTCTCGCAGCCTGGATTTCGGCCGGATCCAGGAAAACATCGACAACGGCTGCCTGTACGCGGTCTCGATCACCTGCTCCGGGTACTCTTCCGGCCAGAGCGTTTCCTTCTATCAGGGCGGGCCGGACACGCAGGCCTGGGAGCGAACCCAACGGGTCGGAGCCGCGATGCCGATACGCACCGAGCACCTGATGGCGTCATCGGCGCTGCCGTTCATTTTTCCCGCCGTAAAGATCAACCGCGAATACTTCGGCGACGGCTCGATGCGCCAGGTCGCCCCGATCAGCCCCGCGCTGCACCTCGGAGCCGACCGCGTCCTCGTCGTGAGCACGGCGCGCCAGGATTCGCTGGCCGAGCCTCCCCGGGTGCGCGGCAATCTGTATCCGTCGGTGGCGCAGATCGCGGGCCACGCCTTGAACAGCATTTTTCTCGACAGCCTCAACGCCGACATCGAGCTGGTGCAGAGAATCAACCGGACCATCAGCCTCATTCCCACCGAGAAGGTCCGGGAGGCGGGATTGCCGCTGCGGCAGATCAAGGTGCTCGTCATCTCGCCCAGCCAGCCGATCGAGCGGATGGTGGTGCGCCACGCAAACGAGCTTCCGTGGACGGTGCGTTTCCTGCTGAGAGGCATCGGCGCGATGAACCGGAACGGGTCGAACTTCGCGAGCTACCTGCTGTTCGAGTCCGGATATTGCAAGGCGCTGATCGAGCTCGGCTACCAGGACACCATGGTGCGTCGCGCGGAGCTGCTGGAGTTTTTGGGGCCGCGACCATAGACTTGGGGCTTTGCGCATTGAGCTTCGTCCGATGAGCTCACCTCCGGATCCGTTCGAGTTCCTGAAAAACCTCTGGGGCCCCATGGGCCTGCCGCTGGCGGGCTTGAGCGCCCCGACGGCGGCGGCCGGCGAGGTCGACAGGCGCATCGCCGAGCTCAGGTCCGTCGAGGCGTGGCTCACCATGAACCTCAACGTTCTGCGCATGAGCATTCAAGGCCTCGAAATGCAGAAGGCTGGTCTGGCCGCCATGCAGAGCGCTGCGGGAACGGCCCCGGGGCCGTCCGGAGACGCCGCGCAGCCCCCTTCCGAGGGCGGCGAATCCGCGAAGAAATGACCGGGCACGCGGTCCAAACCGAACAACATCATCAAACCAAGGAGCAGCAATGCCCAAAGCCATTCGCATCCAGCAGCAAGGCGGTCCGGAGGTCTTGAAATGGGAGGACGTGCAGGCGGGTGACCCCGGTCCCGGCGAAGCGCGCGTGCGCCACAATGCTTGCGGGCTGAATTTTCTCGACGTCTACCAGCGTTCCGGCCTTTACAAGATTGCCCTGCCCGCGGGGATGGGCAACGAGGCCGCAGGCGTGGTCGAGGCCGTGGGGGCCGGGGTCACGCACGTGAAGGCCGGCGACCGCGTCGCGTACTCCGGCGGTGCGCCGGGTGCGTATTCTGAAGTCCGGGTGATGCCGGCCGAGCGCCTGGTCGCTCTCCCGGACTCGATCTCCTTCGAGACCGGCGCCGCGATGATGCTGAAGGGCATGACCGCGCAGTATCTGCTGCGGCAGACCTACAAGGTGCGCTCCGGGGAAACCGTCCTGTTCCACGCTGCCGCCGGCGGAGTCGGGCTGATCGCCTGCCAGTGGCTCAAGGCGCTGGGCGCGACGGTGATCGGCACGGCGGGGTCGGAGGAGAAATGCGCCGTCGCCAGGGCGCATGGCGCCGACCATTGCATCAACTACCGCAAGGAGAATTTCGTGGAGCGCGTCAAGGCGCTCACGGGCGGAAAGGGCGTGCCGGTGGTGTACGACTCCGTCGGCAAGGATACCTTCATGGGCTCGCTCGACTGCCTGCAGCCGCGGGGCATGATGGTGAGCTTCGGGAACGCCTCCGGCGCGGTCCCGCCGTTCGAGCTGGGGATTCTCCAGCAGAAAGGCTCGCTGTACCTTACGCGGCCGACGCTGGCGACCTATACCGGCAAGCGGGACGATCTCGTGGCGACCGCGAAAGACCTGTTCGAGACCGTGTCGTCGGGCAAGGTGAAGATCGAGATCAACCACCGCTACGCGCTCAAGGACGCCGCGCAGGCGCATCGCGACCTCGAGGCGCGCAAGACGACGGGGTCGACGATACTGACTCCGTAGCGGGCCGGAAGTGGGCGAGCTCGCCGGCCTCGGAATCCCCGGGCTCTTCCCGGAGATCGGGCCGCGCGCGACCGGCACGCTGCGGCTGGACGCGCTGCACTCGATGTACTGGGAAGAGAGCGGCCGCGCCGACGGGATTCCGGTCGTCTTCCTTCACGGCGGCCCGGGCGCCGGGAGCACGCCCAAGCACCGGCGCTTCTTCGATCCCGACGCCTATCGCATCATCGTCTACGACCAGCGCGGAGCGGGGCGCTCGGCTCCGCTCGGAGAGATCCGCGACAACACCACGGGCCATCTGATTGCCGACCTGGAGACGCTCAGGCGGCATCTCGGCGTGGAGCGCTGGCTCGTGTTCGGCGGATCCTGGGGCAGCACGCTGGCGATCGCGTACGCGGAGGCCCACCCCGAGCGCTGCCTGGGGCTGGTTCTGCGCGGCATCTTCCTGTGCCGCAGGAGCGAGATCGACTGGTTCCTGTACGGGCTGCGCGCCGTCTTCCCCGAGGCCTGGGAGAAATTCTCGGGCTTCCTTCCGCAGCCCGAGCGCACCGACCTCCTCGCGAACTATCACCGGCGGCTGATCGATCCCGACCCCGCCGTCCACATGCCTGCCGCACGCGCGTGGAGCGTCTACGAAGGCTCCTGCTCGACCCTGTTTCCCAGCCCCGAGACGGTGGCGTACTTCGCCGGCGACGTGGTCGCCCTGGGGCTCGCGCGCATCGAGGCGCACTACTTCATCAACGACATCTTCCTCGGGGAGAACGCGCTGCTCGAGAACGCCGGCCGTCTGGGCGGCGTTCCCGGCGTCATCGTCCAGGGAAGGTACGACATGGTCTGTCCGCTCGTCTCAGCGCACGAGCTGCACCGCGCCTGGCCGCGGTCCGACTACCGCATCGTGCCCGACGCCGGGCACTCCGCATGGGAGCCCGGAATCCTCGCCGCCCTCGTCGAGGCAACCGAGCGCTTCAAGCGCAGCGGCGCGTTCGCCTGACGGACGGGCAAAAAAAACGCCGCGGATCGCGGCGTCTTCTTTCGCGGCGACGCTCAGATGCCCAGGATCTTCATCGCCTTGGCCAGCGTGTCGACCGACTCCTGGTGCTTGCCCGCCTTGTGGAGGGTCTCTCCGTCGGCGCGGTACTTCTTGACGTCGGCCATCTGCTGCGCCGAGAGCTTCGGATGCTTCGCCAACGCCGCGTCGATCTTCTTCATGTCGGCGGGGCAGTGGAAAGCGAACGCGGAAGCGCTCGCCAGCATGAGCGCGCCAAACAGGGCTGCAAAACGGATCTTCATTCGGGTCTCCTTTTGAGGTTCGGTGCGGAGCCGCCTCCCCTGGCGGTTGTCCGCGAATGCGATACGTAAACACCGAGGGTGGCAAACCCATTCCGGCTTCGGATAGCATATCCGGGGTATCCTGCCAAGGCAATTCCCGGGGGCGTCGCCGTGCGGCGACGCCCCCGCCGGTAGAATAGACGCCCGCATCGATCGCCCAACATGAACTTCCCCGACTTCGTGCCGGACGAAACCTGGCTGCGCTCCCGGTTCGCCGGGGCGCGCAGCATCGCGCCGGTCACCGGGGGGGACGGTCACCTGTGGCGCAGCGACCGCGAAATCCGTCCCGCGGCCGTCCTCGTGCCGGTGGTCAAGCGCGACCCCGGGCTGACGGTGCTGTTCACCCGGCGGACGGCGCACCTGCACGACCACGCCGGACAGATCAGCTTTCCCGGAGGCCGCACCGAGCCGGGGGACGCCGGCGCGGCAGAGACCGCGATGCGGGAGGCCGCGGAGGAAATCGGGCTGCCCGCTCCGCAAGTCGAGGTGCTCGGGGAGCTGCCCAAGTACGTGACGGTGACGGGGTACCGCGTGACCCCTGTGGTGGGCCTGGTCACGCCTCCTCTCGAGCTGAAACTGGACGACTTCGAGGTGGCGGAGGTGTTCGAGGTGCCCCTGGCCTTCCTGCTCGACCCCGCGAACCATCAACAGAACTACGTCCAGTTCGAAGACCGGGAGCGCTACTACTACGCCATACCCTACCGCCAGTTCTATATCTGGGGAGCCACCGCGGGCATGCTGATGAACCTGCATGCATTCCTGGCCGGCGAGAGCGCCGCGGGAAACCCGTGAGCCTCCTCTCTCTTGCCGCGGCGCTGCTGCTCGAGCAGTGGCGCCCGCTTGCCGACCGCCGCGCGCTGTATTCGCTGCTCGCGCGCTACGCGGCCTGGCTCGAAGGGCTGTTCAACGCGGGCGAAGCGCAGCAGGGCTTGGTCGCCTGGCTGGTGGCCGTCGCGCCGGTGGTGCTCTTCGCATGGGTCGCGTACGCGGCCGCCGGCGCGACCAATCCGATCTTCGCGTTCCTGCTGAACGTCGCAGCGTTGTATCTGACCATGGGATTCCGCCAGCGCAGCCATTTCTTCACCGACATCCACGCGGCGCTCAGGAACGACGACATCGGCAAGGCGCGCGAGGTGCTCGCGGCCTGGCGGCAGGAGGATTGCGCCGACCTCGATCGCGAGGCGATCACCCGTCTCGCGCTCGAGGAAGCGCTGATCTCCTCGCACCGGTACGTGTTCGGAGTGATCTTCTGGTTCGTGCTGCTGCCCGGCCCGACGGGAGCGATCCTGTACCGCCTGTCGATGTTTCTCGACGGCCGGTGGGGCCAGGGCGCCTCGCCGGGATTGGAGCGGTTCGGCCAGTTCGCGCACGCCGCGTTCGCGGCGTTCGATTGGCTCCCCTCGCGTTTCACCGCCGCCGCCTTCGCCGTCGTGGGCGACTTCGAGAGCGCCGTCTTTTGCTGGCGCACGCAGGCCGCAACCTGGCCTGACCGCGCTTTGGGCACGGTGCTTTCCAGCGGAGCCGGCGCGATCGGAGTCAGGCTGGGCATGCCTGTCGTCGTCGGAGGAAGGCCCCTCGACCGGCCGCCGCTGGGCCTGGGCGATCCCGCCGACGTCGGCCACATGGACAGCCTGGTGGGCCTGGCGTGGCGCGCTCTGGTGATGTGGCTGCTGCTCCTGCTGCTGGTGGCTCTCGCGGGCGCGGCGAGCTAGCGATCGGCGCCGCAGCTCCAGCAGGCGGTGAACTGACCCTCGCTCGTCTCGCCGCAGCGCTCGCAGCGCCACGAAGGCTGCGTCTGCGGCCGCGGCTTCAGGAAATCCCGCACCAGCGCTTCCGCCGCGGGGTAGTCCTCGCTGCGCTCGACCAGCAGCTGCAGCGAGCACTCCGGAAAAGGGACTTCGCCGGCGAGCCGCACCAGGTCCTCGTTCTTCAGCCTGCAGCGTATGCCGGCGGCGGCGAGCACGTTCTTCAGATGATGGGCCTCGACCAGGTTGAGCGAGGAATAGACCGCCTTCACGCCTGGACCCTGGGGAGCGCCTCGATCTTCGCGGCGCAAATGAAATCGTTCTCGGAGATTCCGCCGATGGAGTGCGTGCTGAATTCCACGCGGCAGCGGTTGTAGCTCACGCTCATGTCGGGATGGTGATCTTCGCGGTGGACGATCCACGCGACGGCGTTCACGAAGGCCACCGTCTCGTAGTAGTTCCCGAACGAATAGGCCTTGGCGATCACCTTTCCGTCGTAGCTCCATCCCGGGACTTCCTTGAGCAGCGCGTCGATCCGCGCGCGGTCGAGGGCGGGTGTGCCCGCGGGAAGATCCTTGCATCTCATCGAAGCGAGCGAAGGCATCGGTGTCTCCTAGGCGTTCAGCGATTGCAGCCGGGCGATGCGCACCGGCGCCGGCGGGTGCGAGTCGTAGAAGGCCGAATGCAGCGGATCGGGGGTCAGCGTCGCCGCGTTGTCCTCGTAGAGCTTGACCAGGGCGCGCACCAGATCGCCGGCGTCGGCGTGTCGCGCCGCGTATACATCCGCCTCGAATTCATGATGGCGCGAGTAAAGGCTCGCGAGCGGCTTCAGGAAGAACATGAACGAAGGCGCGATCATGAAAAAAAGAATCAAGGCCATCGCGGTGCCGGCGGAGTCCACCCCCAGCGACGGGGCGAACCACGGCCGGGGCATCAGCCACCCCAGGATCCAGAGGAGCGCGAGGCTGAGCCCGGATCCGACGAGCATGCGCTTCCAGACGTGGTGCCGCGAGAAATGCCCCAGCTCGTGAGCGAGCACCGCTTCGACTTCGCCCGGAGCGAGCCTCGAGACCAGGGTGTCGAAGAGCACGATGCGCTTGGCCGAACCGAAACCGGTGAAGTAGGCGTTGCCGTGGCTCGAGCGCTTGGAGCCGTCCATGACCAGCAGGCCGCGCGCGCGGAAGCCGCACTTGGCGAGCAGGGCCTCGATCCGGCCGCGCAGGTCCGCATCGGCCAGCGGCGAGAATTTGTTGAACAGGGGCGCGATGAGCGTCGGGTAGATCGCGGCGACGAGCAGGCTGAACGCCACCCAGACGAGCCACACCGCGAGCCACCAGAAATCGCCGATCCTCGCCATCAGCCACAGCACGACGAAGGCCAGGGGAATTCCGAGCACGATTCCCAGCGCCGCCCCCTTGATCATGTCGAGGACGAACAGGCGGAGGGTCGTGCGGTTGAATCCGAAGCGCGCCTCGATCACGAAAGTCCGGTAGAGGCCGAAGGGCAGGTCGGCGGAGCTCGAAATCGCGACCACCGATGCGATCAAAGCGATCCCGTGCGCGAAGCCACCCGGCTGGAACGCGCGACCCCAAAGGCCCGCGAGGAGTTGCAGTCCGCCGCCGAAAGTGAAGGCGAGCGTAAGCGCGGCGGCGGCCAGGGTCTCGACCGCGCCGGCGCGCGCCTTGGCGATGTTGTAGTCGGCCGCCTTCCGGTGCGCGTCGAGCAGAATGCGTCCGGCAAACTCGGCGGGGACCGCGTTGCGGTTCGCCGCGATGTGCCGGATGTTGCGGCTCGAGAGCCACAGGCGCGCCGCCGTGGCGAGCCCGAGCGCCGCGAGGAAAACGAGGCTGAACCAGTGCATTGAACGGTAGTCGATGTGCGACAATCGCATTTTACACAGAGAGCTCGCGAACGGCGCCATGGCGCAGGACCAGAACAATCTCGTCTGGCTGGACATGGAGATGACCGGACTCGATCCGGACGGCGACCGCATCATCGAGATTGCGATCGTCGTCACCGATGCGCAGCTGAACACCGTGTCGCAGGCGCCGGTGCTCGTGGTGCACCAGGCCGACGCGGTTCTCGAGGCGATGGACGACTGGAACAAGAGCACGCATGCGCGCTCGGGGCTCATAGACAAGGTGAAGGCCTCGACGCTCACCGAGCGCGCCGCCGAGGATCAGCTGCTCGCCTTTGTCACGCAGCATGTCCCCGCCAAGACCTCGCCCATGTGCGGCAACTCGATCTGCCAGGACCGGCGTTTCCTCGCGCGCCACATGCCGCGCCTCGAGGCGCACTTCCATTATCGCAACCTCGACGTGAGCACCCTGAAGGAGCTGGTCAAGCGCTGGAAGCCGGAGATCGCCAAGGGTCTGGTCAAGCAGGGCAAGCACGAGGCGCTCGCCGACATCCACGAATCGATCGCGGAGTTGCGCCACTACCGCGAGCACTTCCTGCGCATGGCCTAGTCGCGGGCCCAGTCGCGGGAACGCGCCACGGCGCGCTTCCATTCGGCGAGCCGCGCCTGGGCCGCCTCGCGCGAGATGGCGGGTTCGAACACCCGGTCTCGCGCCCACAGCGAGGCGATCTCCACCTCGCCGCTCCAGAATCCCGTGGCGAGCCCGGCGAGGTAGGCCGCGCCCAGCGCCGTCGTTTCCACCACCCGGGGCCGCACCACCGGCACGCCGAGCAGGTCCGCCTGGGTCTGCATGAGGAGGTTCGACGCCGTCGCGCCGCCGTCGACGCGCAGTTCGGTGAGCGCGAGGCCGCAGTCGGCGGTCATCGCCTCCAGCAGCTCGGCG
>DATEGT010000246.1:0-6116 GCA_035280025.1 Burkholderiales bacterium
CGTGTCGTGCGTGTTGGCGATGAACAGGCGCTCGATGAAGTCGTCTTCCTTGGTCGTCGCCGCCTGCTTGCCGCGGCCGCCGCGGCGCTGCAGGCGGTAGTCGGCGAGCGGCTGCGACTTGATGTAGCCCGAGTGCGAGAACGTCACCACCACGTCCTCGGCGGCGATCAGGTCCTCCATCTGCAGGTCCTCGGCCTGCTCGACGATCTCGCTCTTGCGCTTGTCTCCGTACTGCGCCTTGATCGCCTTCAGCTCCTCGGAGATGATCGACGTGATCCGCTCCGGCTTCGCGAGGATGTCCATGAGATCGGCGATCAGCCCGATCAGCTCCTTGTACTCGGCGACGATCTTGTCCTGCTCCAGGCCCGTGAGGCGGGCGAGGCGCATGTCGAGGATCGCCTGCGCCTGCGCGTCGGAGAGCCGGTAGCCGGCGCCCGAGAGGCCGAAGCCCTCGCCCAGGTCGTCGGGCTTCGACGCACCGGCGGCGGCGCGCTGGAGCATCTCCTCGACCACCGGCGACTTCCAGCTCCTCGCCATCAGCGCGACCTTGGCCTCGGCCGGGGTCTGCGCCTTCTTGATCAGCTCGACGATCGCGTCGACGTTCGAGAGGGCGACCGCGAGCCCTTCCTGGATGTGGGCCTTCTTGCGCGCCTCGCGCAGGTCGAACACCGTGCGCCGCGTCACCACCTCGCGCCGGTGCGCGAGGAAGGCCTCGAGCATCTGCTTCAGGTTCAGGACGCGCGGCTGGCCGTCGAGCAGCGCCACCATGTTGACGCCGAAGCTGTCCTGGAGCTGCGTCTGCTTGAACAGGTTGTTGAGGATCACCTCGGGCAGCTCGCCGCGCTTGAGCTCGATCACCACGCGCATGCCGGACTTGTCCGACTCGTCCTGGATGTGGGCGATGCCCTCGATCTTCTTGTCGTTCACCAGCTCGGCGATGCGCTCGAGCAGGTTCTTCTTGTTCACCTGGTAGGGCAGCTCGTCGACGATGATCGCCTGGCGGTTGCCCTTCTCCAGATCCTCGAAGTGCGTGCGTGCGCGGATCACGATGCGCCCGCGGCCGGTCTTGTAGCCCTCGCGCACGCCCGAGACGCCGTAGATGATCCCCGCGGTCGGGAAGTCCGGCGCCGGGATGTGCCGGATCAGCTCGTCGATCCCCGTGTCGGGCTTCTTCAGCAGCGCCTGGCAGGCGTCGACGACCTCGCCGAGATTGTGCGGCGGGATGTTCGTCGCCATGCCCACCGCGATCCCCGAGGAGCCGTTGATCAGCAGGTTCGGGACCCGGGTCGGCAGCGCCTGCGGCTCCTGCTCCTTGCCGTCGTAGTTGGGCGCGAAGTCGACCGTCTCCTTCTCGATGTCGGCGAGCAGCTCGCCGGCGATGCGGTCGAGGCGGCACTCCGTATACCGGTACGCCGCCGCCGCGTCGCCGTCGATCGAGCCGAAGTTGCCCTGGCCGTCGATCAGCGTGTAGCGCATCGAGAAGTCCTGCGCCATGCGCACCAGCGCCTCGTAGGTCGCGTTGTCGCCGTGGGGGTGGTACTTGCCGAGGACGTCGCCGACGACCCGCGCGCACTTGACGTAGGGCCGGTTCCACACGTTGTTCGTCTCGAACATCGCGAACAGTACCCGGCGGTGCACCGGCTTCAGTCCGTCGCGCACGTCCGGAAGCGCGCGCCCGACGATCACGCTCATCGCGTAATCGAGATACGAGCGCCGCATCTCCTCTTCGAGACTTACGGGGAGCGTTTCCTTGGCGAACTGGTCCATGAGGCTCTTCTGCGGGAATTTCCGACTGCGGAACCGCCTTGGAAAAGAACGAAATTTTAGCAGCTTTGGTGTATGATTTCCGAGCGAAAACCGCGCGATCTTCGAGGGGAGACCACCATCGACAAGCCGACCCTCGCACTCGGAGCCTCAAGATAAGGGTCGATCTGCTCGTCAGCGCGCGCTGGGTCATTCCGGTCGAGCCGGCCGGGGCCGCGCTCGCCGACCATAGCGTCGCCGTCGCCGGCGGCCGCATCGCCGCGGTGCTGCCCACCGCGGAAGCCGGGCGCGCCTGCGAGGCCGCGCGTTGCGTCGAGCTGCCGAACCACGCGCTGATCCCGGGGCTCGTCAACCTGCACACGCACGCGTCGATGACGCTGCTGCGGGGCCTCGCCGACGACCTGCCGTTGATGGAATGGCTGAAGGAGCACGTCTGGCCGGCCGAGGCGAAGCACGTATCGCCCGAGTTCGTCTACGACGGCACCCTGCTCGCCTGCGCCGAGATGCTCAGGGGCGGCATCACCTGCTTCAACGAGATGTACTTCTTTCCCGAGGCCGCGGCGCGGGCGGCGCTCGACGCCGGCGCGCGCGCGGCGCTCGGCATCATCGCCTTCGAGTTTCCCACCGCCTACGCGGCCGACGCGAACGACTACATCGCCAAGGGCCTCGCGACCCGCGACCGCTTCAGGGACGAGCCGCTGCTGTCGTTCTGCATGGCTCCGCACGCCCCCTACACCGTCAGCGACCGGACCTTCGCGAAGGTCGTCACCATCGCCGAGGAGCTCGACCTGCCGATCCACACCCACCTGCACGAGACCGGCGTCGAGATCGCCGACAGCCTCGCCCAGCACAAGGTGCGGCCGCTCGAGCGCCTCGCGCGCCTGGGGGTGCTCGGCCCGCGTCTGATCGCGGCGCACGCGGTGCACGTGACCGGCCAGGAGATCGAGACGCTGGCGCGCCACGGCGCCTCGGTCGCCCACTGCCCGTCCTCGAACCTCAAGCTCGCGAGCGGCCTCGCGCCGGTGGCGGCGATGATCGGGCACGGGGTGAACGTCGGGATCGGCACCGACGGGGCCGCCAGCAACAACCGCCTGGACCTGCTCGAGGAGACCCGCATCGCGGCCCTCCTCGCCAAGGCGGTCGCGGGCGACGCCGAGGCGTTCCCCGCCCACCAGGCGCTGGCCGCGGCAACCCTCAACGGCGCCCGCGCCCTGGGGCTGGAAGCCTCCATCGGCTCTCTCGTTCCGGGTAAATATGCAGACCTGTGCGCGATTTCGTTCGAAGACCCGGAGCTCTCCCCCTGCTACGACCCGGTGTCGCAGCTGGTGTACGCCGCGGGACGCGGCCAGGTATCGCATGTCTGGGTCGCCGGAGAGCCGCGGGTCGAGCGGGGAAAGCTCGTCGATTTCGAAAATCGCAGCTTGAACAGTCGCGTTCTTCTGTGGCAGAATAAGTTAGCCGCAGAAACAAAAGCTTAACGTGGGACCTTTTACGAAATCCCGAAGTCCCGGACGGCGCAAGAGCCCCGCTCCAGCCACCACCTACGAGAGGAGAGCATGAACAACAAACTGAGCATTACCTTATCGGCGATCGCGCTGCTCGCGTTCGCAGGCTGCGCCAGCTCGCCGGAACAGCCCGCGCCGAAGGCGGCGCCCGCTGCCGCGCCCGCGCCGCGCCAGACTCCGCCGGCGCCGCCGCCCGCGGCCAAGGCGGCCGCCAAGCCCGAGAAGATGACGAACGCTTCGACGGTCAATTTCGACTTCGACCGGTACGTGATCCGGCCTGACGCGCGCACCAAGCTCGACGACCTCGTCGGCAAGCTGCGCAACGTCACGCTGGAGGTGGTGATCGCGGTCGGACACGCCGACCGTCTCGGCAGCGACGCCTACAACATGAAGCTCTCGGTGCGCCGCGCCGACTCGGCGAAGGCCTATCTCGTGAGCAAGGGCATCGCCGCGAGCCGCGTCTACACCGAAGGCAAGGGCGAGCGCCAGCCGGTCAAGGAGTGCAAGGGCAACGCCAAGACCAAGGAGCTGATCTCCTGCCTGGAGCCGAACCGCAGGGTGGAGCTCGAGGCCGTGGGCTCGGTGACGAAATAGCGCCGCGTCCCGCACCCCGAAAAAGCCCTGCAGTCGCAGGGCTTTTTTATTCGCCCGTTCCGGTCTAGAGTGAGCGCCGGATGAACGCAGACCCCAGTGAGCTTGCCAAGTTCAGCGCGCTCGCGCACCGCTGGTGGGATCCGCAGAGCGAGTTCAGGCCGCTGCACGAGATCAATCCGCTGCGCCTGGACTGGATCGACCGCATCGCCGCGCTCGCCGGGAAATCGGCGCTCGACGTCGGCTGCGGCGGCGGCATCCTCGCGGAAGCGATGGCGCGGCGCGGCGCGCGGGTGAAGGGCATCGACCTCTCGGACAAGGCGCTGAAGGTGGCGCAGCTGCATCTGCACGAGAGCCGCCTCGAGGTCGACTACGAGGCGGTCTCCGCCGAGGACCTCGCCGCGCGCTCGCCGGCTTCGTACGACGTCGTCACCTGCATGGAGCTGCTCGAGCACGTGCCCGATCCCGCGAGCACGGTGCGCGCCTGCGCGGACCTCGCGCGCCCCGGAGGCCGGGTGTTCTTCTCGACCATCAACCGCAACCTCAAGTCGTACGTGTTCGCCGTGATCGGCGCGGAGTACGTGCTGAAGCTGCTGCCCAAGGGCACGCACGACTACCTGAAATTCATCAAGCCCTCCGAGCTCGCGCGCGATTGCCGCGGCGCCGGGCTCGAGGTGCGCGAGATCATCGGCATGAGCTACAACCCGCTGACGAAGGCCTACTCGCTCGGCGCGGACACCGGCGTCAACTACCTGCTCCACTGCGAGCGTCGGTGAAGCCTCAGTGAAGTTGAATGGCGTGCGCGCCGTGTTGTTCGATCTCGACGGCACCTTCGCCGACACCGCGCCCGACCTCGCGCGCGCGCTCAACCGCGTGCGCGCCGAGCGGGGCCTCGCGCCGCTTCCGCCCGAGGCCGCGCGGCCGCACACCTCGAGCGGCGCACGCGGCCTGCTGAAGGCCGGCTTCGGCGTGACGCCCGACAGCCCGGACTACGGCGAGCTGCGCGAGAAGTTCCTCGACTTCTACGAGAAGGAGCTGTGCGTCGACACGCGCCTGTTCGACGGCATTCCCGAGATCGTCGCGAAGCTCGGCGCGCGCAAGCTCCTCTGGGGCATCGTCACCAACAAGGGCAAGCGCTTCACCGAGCCGCTGCTGCGCCTGCTCGCGGTCGATCACCTCGCCGCGTGCGCAGTGAGCGGCGACTCGACGCCTCACACCAAGCCGCACCCCGCCCCGCTGCTGCTCGCCGCGCGGCTGCTGTCGCTGCCGCCGGAGCAATGCCTGTACGTCGGCGACGACCTGCGCGACGCGCAGGCCGCGCGCGCCGCCGGCATGCGCTTCGTCGCCGCCGGCTGGGGCTACCTCGGCGAAGGCGGCGAGCCCGGCGCCTGGGGCGCGGACGCGGTCGCCGGGCGCCCCCGCGAGATCCTGGACCTGCTCTCCTAAGGAGGAACCATGCCCGCCTACTGGCTTGCCCGAGCGCGAGTCAACGATCCGGTGGAGTACAGGAAGTACACCGACCGCGTGCCCGATATCCTCGCGAAGTACGGCGCGAAGGTGCTCGCGCGCGGCGGGCGCTACCAGACTCTCGAGGGGCCGGAGAAGTTCAACCGCTACGTGGTGATCGAGTTTCCGAGCTTCGAGCAGGGCGTGGCCTGCTTCAACTCGAAGGAATACCAGGAAGCGGCGGCGATCCGCCGCCGCAACAAGGCCGGGGAGAACGAGCTGGTGATGGTCGACGCCGGAGAAGGCGCGCCGGCGAAGGCTACCTGACTCCCTTCAGCGCGGCGGCGACGACCGGCTTCGCCCAGCCAGGGGTGCGCGCGAGGTCGTCCGGGTTCCTGATCTTCCCCTTCTCCAGGTGCAGCACGAGCCGCGGCTCGGGCGGGCGCCCTTTCGCGGGATCGGCCTCCGCGCTGTTGTCGTAGACGCGCAGCGACGCGAGCTTCGGCAGCAGGTGAACGAGATTCAGCCGGCTGTGCTCGTAGCGTCGGCGTATGTCCGCCTCAGGGATATCGTGGCCGCCGCCGCGCACCCGCGCCCGCACGCGCGCGATGTGCAGCTCGGGGCTCGCGAGGCCGATGTAGAGCACGTGCACTTCCGCGCCCTTGTCCGCCGCGAGCTCGAGCAGGCGCGCGAGCGTGCTCCCGCCGAGCGTCGTCTCGAAGGCGAAGTCGAGCCGCCCGGCGACGGCGCGCTCCAGCAGCCGCCGGCCCTGGTGCCAGGCCGCCGCGTTCGCCTCCGCCTGCCTCATGC
>DATEGT010000247.1:0-9286 GCA_035280025.1 Burkholderiales bacterium
GCGGGCACGTCGGGCAGCACCATGGTGTCGCCGTCGCCGATGACCGCGTACGGCGACTTGTGAAAGGCGTTGATCGGGGCGGGCTCGGGGCGCGTCCCGTCCTCCATGTAGTTCACCGCCATGCAGTCGATATTGACCGGCCGCGGGAGGGGCGGGCGGATCCTCACCTTCTTCAGGGGGATGCCGCGGCCGGCCGCCGCGGCCTTTTCGAGCTTCCCGCGGTAGTCGGCGAACCGCTCGATCAGCCCGCTGATCAGGTCGTGCGGCCCGGTGTGCGGGATGCCCTTCACGACCTTGGTAACGTCCACCACGGCGTCGCCCTTCAGAACCCCCAGCTTGAAATCGTCGAAATAGAGAATTTTCACTTCGCTCGTCCTTTGTCAAAGATCCGTCTCACTGCCCTGCTATTCTCGTCGGAAACCGCCCGGGCTGCTCGCCCCGCTTCAGCGATCTGACAGCTTCCGCGCCGAGAATATGCGCCATATGACGATGCCTGCCGTTCCCGGCCTGCGACCCCGCTGGATCGTGTACGCCTTGCTCGTCTGCGGCGTGGTCTGGTTCGCGGGCCTCGAGTACCGCGGACTGTTCATGCCCGACGAGGGCCGCTACGCGGACATCGCGCGCGAGATGCTCCAGTCCGGCGACTGGGTGACGCCGCGGCTGAACGGGCTCAAGTACTTCGAGAAGCCGCCGCTGCAGTACTGGGCCACCGCGGCCGCCTTCGCCCTGTTCGGCTTCGACGAGTGGACGGCCCGGTTGTGGCCGGCGCTCACCGGGCTCCTGTGCGTCGCCTTCACCGCGTTCGCCGCGTTCCGCCTCGCGCCCGGGTCGTCGTGGATAACCGCGGCCCTCGCGCTCGCGGGATGCTGGGGTTTCTTCCTCGCCGGCCAGTTCCTGACGCTCGACATGGGGCTAACGTTCTTCCTGACCGTGGCGATGCTCGCGTTCGTGCTGAGCTTGCGCGGCGGGGTGTCCGGGAGCGTCCAGCGCAACTGGATGCTGCTCGCCTGGGCGGCGCTCGCCTGCTCCGTGCTCAGCAAGGGGCTGGTGAGCATCGTCATTCCCGGCCTCGCGCTCGCCGTCTACATGGCGGTCGAGCGCGACCTGTCGCCGCTCAAGCGAATGCGCTGGGCGCCCGGCATCGCGCTGTTCGCCGCGATGGTTCTTCCCTGGTTCGTGCTGGTGCAGGAGAGAAATCCAGAATTCTTCCGCTTCTTCTTCATCCACGAGCATTTCGAGCGGTATCTGCTTCCGGACCACCACCGTCCCGGGCCCTGGTGGTATTTCGTTCCGGTGCTGCTCGTCGGGCTGTGGCCGTGGACGCCCGCGGTGCCGGGCACGCTCGCGCGGGGCTGGAAGGCGCCGGCGGTCGACGGCTTCAGGCTCGACCGCTTCCTCGCGATCTGGGCGGCCGTGGTCGTCGTGTTCTTCAGCGCCTCGCACTCCAAGCTGCCCGGCTACGTCCTGCCCGCGGTTCCCGCGATGCTGCTCGTGTTCGCGAGGCGCTATCCGGAGCTGGGCGGGCGCCAGCGGCTTGCTCCTGTGCTCGCGTGCGTCGCGGGCGGCGCCGTGCTGGCGCTGGTGGCCGCGGGGCTCCTCGTCGTGAGCGAGCGGCTGCCGTGGAAGGCGGTGGAAGCGGACTACTCGCTGTGGCTTCTGGCCGCGGCGCTCGCGCTGTCGGCCGCGGGCTTCGCGGCCCTCGAGCTCCTCAGGCGGGGACGACACGAGCCTTCGCTCGCGGTCGTGGCGCTGGGCAGCCTGCTGGCCGCGCAGCTTGCGCTGTCCGGCACGCACGTGGTCGACGAGCACTATTCCTCGGAGCGCCTGATCGAACCGCTCGCCGGCGACCGGCTGCAGTTTCCCCGCGATCCGCCCTTCTACAGCGTGGGGAGCTACGACCAGAGCGTTCCCTTCTACCTCGGGCGCGCGGTGACGCTGGTGGCCCACAAAGACGAGCTCGCTCCGGGGATCGCCGCCGAGCCGGGGAAGTACGTCGGCTCGGTCGAGGAGTTCCTCGGGCGCTGGAGCGAGGACCGCGAGGCGTTCGCGATCATGGCGCCGCGCCTGTACGAGAAGCTCAAGGGCGAAGGGCTTCCGGGACACGTCCTCGCGCGCGACGCGCGCTGGGTCATCGTCGCGCGCCGCTGATCACTGGGGCTCGATCTTCGCCAGCCTCGTGTACCTGCCCCAGCGCTCGATCTCGGTGCGCAGCAGCGCCGCCATCGACTCGGGACTGCCGGGGAAGGGATCGGTCGCGAGATTCTCGAGGAACTTGCGCGTTTCCTCGCTCTCCGTGATGCGGTTGAACCAGCCCGCGAGCTTGTCGACCACCGCCTTCGGCGTGCCCGCAGGGACGACCACGCCCCACCACGGCGCGAGGTCGTAGCCGGGGAAGCCCGACTCCTGCATCGTGGGCACGTCGGGGACCGCGGCGCGCCGCGTGGCCGAGGTGACGGCGAGGATGCGGATCCGGCCCGAGCGCGCCTGAGGCACGAGAAAGGTGATGTCGTAGGTCATGAAGTCGACCTCGCCGCTGATCGTGTCGGTGAGCGCCGACATGGTCTGCTTGTACGGAACGTAGGTGGTCGAGAGGCCGGCCATCTCCTTGTACAGCTCGCCCGTGACCTGCCCGGTGTTCGATCCGGTGGCGTAGTGCCCGTGCCCGGGCTTCTTCTTCAGGTGCTCGGTGAGATCGGCGATGGTGCGGATCGGGCTCCGCGCGTCGATCGCGATTGCGAAGCTGAGCCTGGCGAGCGTGGTCACCGGCGCGAAGTCCTTGTCCGGGTCGAACGGCAGCTGCTTGAACAGATAGCGCGACGCGGCGAGCGTCGAGCTCGCCGGGGTGATCATGATGGTGTAGCCGTCCGGCTTCGAGCGCGCGACGTACTCGGTGGCGATGTTGCCCTGCACGCCGGTCTTGTTCTCCACGACCACCGCCTTGCCGGCGAGCTTCGCGAGCCGGTCGCTGTAGTAGCGCACGACGATGTCGGCGCCCGAGCCGGCGGAGAAGTTGCAGATCGAGCGGATCTCCCGGGCGGGATAGTCCTCGGCGGCTGCGGCCAGGGGCAGGCCCGCGGCGAGGACGAGGACGGCGCTTCTGAGTGCATGGCTCATGGGCTCTCCCTAGGCGTCCAGCTCCGGATAGCGCCTGAAAATGTCGTGCTCGTTGAACGCGAGCCGCCGGTCCGAAGCGAGGTAGGCGGCGATGCGCGGGCGCGCCGCGACGCGGTCGTGCAGCGCGGACACGCGCGGGTGCGAGGGCTCGAGCTTCGCCATGGCGCGCGGAAAAGCATAGCGCAGGCCCGCGATCATCTGGAAGAGCGAAAGATCGGCGTACGAGAGCTTCTTTCCGAGCAGCCAGGGCGCCTTCTCGCCGCTGGTTCGATGAGCAAGCAGGCGCTCGAAGTAGCCGAGGAACTTCGGCAGCCGCGAGCCGGTGAAATTCGCGGCGCGGCGCAGCGACTCGGGCTTCTGGTCCTCGTAGTAGAACGACGCGCCCAGCGGGTGGTGGGTGTCGTGGGCCTCGACCAGCCAGTCCGCGATCGTGAGCTGGAGCTGGTGCGCCCACAGGCGCGCGGGCCCGCCCTCCGGCACCAGGCCGTGGCGCGGAGCGAGCCACAGCAGGATGTTCGAGGTCTGCCCGATGAGGAGCTTGCCCGCCTTGAGGTACGGCGGGGCGAACGGTGCGCGGCCGGGCAGCCTGCCCTCGATCGCCGGCATCACCGCCGAGGCGCCGCGCGGCGAGCGCGCGACGTCCGCGTAGTCCGCGCCGGCCTCCTCGAGCGCGAGGCGCACGAATTCGCCGCGGCCCTGTATCGAGGGCCAGTAGTAGAGCTCGTAGCGCATCGGATCCTCCCCGCGGTTTCAGGCCGTCCGGACCGCGAGACGCCTCGCGCGGGCGAGCAGCACGAGGGCGATCGTGGTCGTCACCAGGTTCCAGGCGATGCCGTTGGCGAACGCGGCGCGGTACGAGCCCGTGACGTCGAAGATCCATCCCGGCAGCCAGCCGCCGAGCGCCATGCCGAAGAGCGTCGCCATGATCACCGTGCCGGTGCGGACGCCGGCTTCGCGCGGCGAGAAATACTCGCGCACGATGATCGGGTACGAGGGCACGAGGCCGCCCTGGAACAGGCCGAACAGCGCCGAGATCACGTAGAGCGCCGCGAGCTGCTGGAAGGGCAGGAACAGCGCGAGCGCGACCGCCTGCAGCGCGGCACCCAGCAGCAGCGTGCGCAGCCCGCCGATGCGGTCGGCGACCCAGCCCGACACCAGGCGGCTGACGATGCCGAAGCCGAGCATGAGCGAGAGCATCTCGGCGCCGCGCGCGGCGGGATAGCCGAGGTCGCCGCAGTACGCGACCATGTGCACCTGGGGCATCGACATGGCGACGCAGCAGGAGACGCCGGCGATGCACAGCAGCGCCTGCAGCGCGCCGGGGGTGAATCCGAGCGGCCGCTCCGGATCGGATCCCGGGCTCCTCGCCCGCGCGGCGCCGCCCGGGCCCGCCGCGATCGCGGGCGGCTTTCCCTTCAGCGCGAGCGCGAGCAGCGGCATCGCGATCAGGCAGAACACGCCGGTCCCGATGTAGGTCGCGCGCCAGCCCGCGCGGTCGATGAAGTGCTGCATCAGCGGCGGCCACACGGCGCCGGCGAGGTAGTTGCCGCTCATCACGATTGCCACCGCGATGCCGCGCCGGCGCGTGAACCACAGCGAGATGTCGGCGACCAGCGGAACGAAGGTCGCCGAGGTGCCCAGCAGCCCGATCAGCAGGCCCTGCGCCGCGGAGAACTGGACGAGGTTCTGCGACACGCCGGCCGCGACGAAGCCGAGCGCGAGGCAGACCGCGCCGGCGAGCACCGGGACCTTCACGCCGAAGCGGTCGGCGAGCTTGCCCATGAGGATCCCGCCGATACCGAAGCCGATCATGGTCAGCGTGTAGGGCAGCGAGGCCTGCGCGCGGTCGATCCCGAAGTCCGCCTGCAGCGGCGGCAGCGCGACCGACATCGAGTACATGCCCGAGCCGCCGATCGTCATCAGCGCGAGCGCGACGCCGAGGCGCGTCCAGGCGTAGGAGGATTCGTGCGTCTCAGCGTGGGCCATGGCTCGTCGTTCGCGCGGGACGCGTCGTCAGGGCGAGCAGGCTCGCGAGGATCGCGAGCAGGGCGAGCGCCGACAGCGCGAGCGACCAGTGTATCCCGATCAGGCCGCCGACGATGCCGATCGTCACTCCCGAGAAGGCGCGCATGCCCAGCGCCGACAGGATGTAGAGCCCGATCACGCGGCCGCGGTCGGACTCGGGCGCGCGCAGCTGGACCAGGGTCTGCGCCATCGCGTTGAAGGACAGCTCGAGGAAGCCGACCGCGAACAGCAGCAGCAGCCCGAGCGGGTAGTACGCGCACACGGCGAAGCCGCCGATCGCCGCGCACCACAGCATCGCGAGCACGAAGGCCGTGCGCGGCCGCGCCTGCAGCAGCCCGCGGCTCTCGAGGATCACTCCGGCCGCGAGGGCGCCGGCCGCGTCCGCGGCGAGCAGCATGCTGTACGACAGGTCGGCGTCGCCGTGCCCGAGGTCGTGCGCGAACTCGGGCATCTGCGGCTGGTAGCCGTTGCCGACGAACAGCGAGGTGAGGCCGGCCAGCAGGATCATCGAGGCGAGGCCGCGGTTGCGGGCGACGAGGCGCAGCGTCGAGACGACGTCGGCGAGGCCCCTCACGGCGCGGGCCGCGGCGGGCGCGCCTTTCCTGAAGCGCGGCCCGTACGGCGCCTTCCACAGCCACAAGGCGAGGGGAAGATAGATCAGGCTGTTCAGGAGCACGCCGTGCGCGGGCCCGAAGGCGAGGAGCAGCGCCCCGCCGACCGCGGGCCCGAACAGCAGGCCGAGGTAGCGCGCGGTCGCGGCGAGGCGCACCGCGCTCTGGAGGTTCGCCGCGCCCACGATGTCGTGGATCAGGACCTGCCCCGAGGGGTGCCAGAAGACGCCCGCGAATCCGTGGACGACGAGCAGGACCGCGGCGTGCCACATGCGGAGCGAATCGGTGAGGAGCAGCAGGCCCCAGCCCAGGGACGCCGCCATGAACAGGGCCATCCCGATCTGGATCAGGCGCCGCGGATCGAAGCGGTCGGCGAGCGCTCCCGACCACACCGAGAAGAACAGGAAGGGCAGCCAATGCGAGAGCATGGCGAAGCCGCCGAGCGCGGGAGAATGGAACTTCTGGAAGATGATCCAGTAGCTGATGACGTGCTCGATCGAGTCGGCCATCATCGCCAGCGCCGAGCCGGCGAAGTAGGCGCGGTACCCCGGGAGGCGGAGCGCGGCGAAGGATGGCGGCGGGACGGCCGCCCGGCCCTGCGGCTCGGTCACCGTGAAACGGGAGGTCTAGAGCTCGACGCCGATGCGCCGGTCGAGCGAGTAGGGCCCGCCGCCCCGCACCCAGATCGCGAGCGCGATCAGGCCCCACAGCAGCGTGTACTCGTAGCCCCGGTTGAGCCAGGAGAAGCCGTTCGGGAGGTAGTGCACAAAGGTGATCACCGCCATCTCGATCGTCAGCGCGGCGGCGAAGAAGCGGGTGAACAGTCCCGCGGCGATGGCGATGCCGCCGAAGAACTCGACGAAGACGAGCAGGTAGATGAGCGGGACCGGATGGTCGTAACCCATCTTCACGAACGCGGGCACGAAGGCGTCGGCGCCGCGGGAGATCTTGCCCCAGCCGTGGACCGCGAGGATCAGCCCGGCGGCGCAGCGGACGAGCGGCCAGTACAGCGGCTCGAGGGAGGCGTAGAGAGGGCGCAGCGCGGGGAACAGCAATCTGGGTTCGTTCATGTTCGCTCCCGGGGTGTCTGGACCAGAGTAGCGGAGGCGGACGGCGCGCGCAAGCCCGGGCAGAATAGCGGCCATGGCCGCCATCGCCGTTCCCGAGAGCGAGATCGAGCTGACCGCGGTCCGCGCCCAGGGCGCGGGCGGCCAGAACGTCAACAAGGTCTCCAACGCCGTGCACCTGCGCTTCGACATCCGGGCGTCCTCGCTCCCGGAGGCGGTGAAGCTGCGGCTGATCGGCTCGCGCGACCAGCGCATCACGCGCGAGGGGGTGCTGGTCATCAAGGCGCAGCAGCACCGCAGCCTCGAGCGCAACCGCGAGGAGGCGCTCGCGCGCCTGCACGAGCTGGTGGCGCGCGCCGCGCACGTACCGAAGGCCCGCCGCCCGACTCGGCCGACGCGCGCGTCGAAGGCGAGGCGCCTGGAGGGGAAGCAGCGGCGCGGCGAAGTGAAGCGCCTGCGCGGGAGGGTCCGCGCGGGCGACTGAGCGCTAGCTCGCCAGCGCTTCCAGCCGGCGTTGCAGCTCCAGCCACTCGGCCTCGAGCTGCTCGAGCTCGCGCGCGGCGTAGGCCTGGTCGAGGATCAGGGCCTTCAGGTCCTCTTTCCGGTCGCCGCCGTAGATCGCCGGGCCGGCGAGCTGCGCGTCGATCGCGGCCTTCTTCGCCGACACCCTCGCCATCTGCTCGTCGAGGCGCGCGAGGCGCGACTCCAGGGGCCTGCGCGCCGCCGACTGGCGCTGGCGCGCTTCGGCCTCCCTGCGTTTCTGCGCACGAGGGTCGGCCGCGGGCGCCGGTTTGCTCTCCGGCGGCGGCCCCGGCTCCTCCGGGGCGAGCTTGGTCCTGAACAGCCAGTCGCGGTAGTCGTCGAGGTCCCCGTCGAAGGCCGAAAGGCGGCCGCCGGCGACGATGAGGAAGCGGTCGGTGGTCGCGCGCAGGAGGTGCCGGTCGTGCGAGACGAGCACCAGCGTGCCCTCGAACTGCGCGAGCGCCACGGTCAGCGCCTCGCGCGTCTCGAGGTCGAGGTGGTTGGTGGGCTCGTCCAGCAGCAGCAGGTTCGGCCGCTGCCACACGATCAGCGCGAGCGCGAGCCGCGCCTTCTCGCCGCCCGAGAAGTGCTCGATCGGGCCGGTGGCCATGTCGCCCGGGAAGTTGAAGCCGCCGAGGTAGTTCCTCAGGTCCTGCTCCCGCGCCGCCTTTGCCTCCGGGGGGGCGATCCTGAGCAGGTGCCACAGCGGCGACTGGTCGTCGCGCAGCATCTCGATCTGGTGCTGGGCGAAGTAGCCGATCTCCAGTCCCTTGTTGAAGATCGCCTTGCCCGAGAGGGGCGCCAGCGCGCTGGCGATGGTCTTGATCAGCGTCGACTTGCCCGCGCCGTTGACTCCCAGCAGCCCGATGCGCTCTCCGGACTGGAGCGACAGGGTGACGCCCTCCAGGACGGTCTTCTGCGGATATCCCGCGGCGACGTCCTCCAGGAGGAGCAGCGGGTCGGGGGCGCGCAGGGGCTCGCGGAACTCGAAGGCAAAAGGCGCCGAGACGTGCAGCGGGGCGAGCTCCTCCATCTTCGCGAGCATCTTCATGCGGCTCTGCGCCTGCCGCGCCTTGGTGGCCTTGGCGCGGAAGCGGTTGATGAAGGATTCCAGGTGCGCCCGCTCGCGCTGCTGCTTCTCGTACTGCGCCTGGGCGAGCACCACCGTCGCGGCGCGCTGGGCCTCGAAGGCGGAGTAGTTGCCCGAGTAGCGCCGCAGCTTGCGGTTGTCGATGTGCGCGACGACGCCGACGACGCCGTCGAGGAAGTCGCGGTCGTGCGACACGACGAGGAGCGTCCCGGGGTAGCGGCGCAGCCAGTCCTCCAGCCACAGGATGGCGTCGAGGTCGAGGTGGTTGGTCGGCTCGTCGAGGAGGAGCAGGTCCGAGGGGCACATCAGCGCCTGCGCGAGGTTGAGCCGCATGCGCCAGCCGCCGGAGAAGCTCGCGACGGGCTCGCCGGCCTGCTCGGGCGAGAATCCCAGCCCGTGCAGGAGCTGTTCGGCGCGCGGGCGCACGGTGTACGCGCCCGCGTCCCCGAGCGCCGCGTGCAGCTCGCCGATGCGGTGGCCGTCGTCGGCCGCCTCCGCCGCAGCGAGATCGGCCTCGAGGCGCCGCAGCGCCGTGTCGCCGTCGATCGCGTAGTCGATCGCGGACCGGTCGAGCGCCGGGGTTTCCTGAGCGACGTGGGCGATGCGCCACTGCTTCGGGAAATCGACCTCGCCCTTGTCGGCGTGCAGCTCGCCGCGCAGCAGCGCGAACAGGCTCGTCTTGCCGGAGCCGTTGGCGCCGATCAGGCCGATGCGGTCGCCGGGATTCAGCGCGATGTCGGCGCCTTCGAGCAGCGTCTTGGCGCCGCGGCGCAGCGTGACTTGCGAGAGGCGGATCATGCTCGGTCTTCGAATGAGGCGCGCATTGTACGGTAGACTCCGGGCGTCGTGGCCTTCGT
>DATEGT010000248.1:0-3628 GCA_035280025.1 Burkholderiales bacterium
CTCGTCGACCAGGCGCTCGACGAGGTAGTTCGCCTCGGGCCTGCCCGCGCCCCGGTAGGGCCCCGTCTGCACCGTGTTCGTATACAGGCAGCGCACGTCGCACTGGATGCGCGGGATGCGGTACACGCTCGACAGGCAGCGACCGAAATTCTGCGTGGTCGTGACCAGGCCCGCATTGGTGATGAAGGCGCCGAGGTTGGCGAGGGTCTTCACCCTGAGCGCGAGAAACTCGCCCTTCGGCCCCAGCGCCATCTCGCCCTCCAGGATCATGTCGCGCGCCTGGTTGTCGCTCATGAAGGCCTCGGACCGCGACGACATCCAGTGCACCGGCCGGCCCAGCGTCCTCGCGGCGAAGAGCATTGCCGCGTATTCGGGGTACGCGCCCGATTTCATGCCGAAGGCGCCGCCGACGTCCTCGGTGATCACGCGCAGCTTCTCCGGCGGCAGCCCGAACGCCCCGCTCAGCATCTCGCGCAGCCAGCCCGGGCCCTGGGAGCAGGAGCGCAGCGTGAGCATGTCGGTCGATTTGTCGTAGCTCGCCGTTGCGCCGCGCGTCTCGAGCGATGCGACGACGAGCCGCTGGTTGACCAGCGACACGCGCGCGCGATGCGCGCCCGAGGCGAAGATGCGCTCGATCTCGCGCGCGTTGCTCCCGTCGGGGTCGGGCGCCGGGCCGGGCCAGTCGAGCGCGAGATTGCCGGGCGCCTCGGGCCACACCTGCGGGGCTCCGGGGGCGTTCGCGTCGCGCACGTCGGCGACGGCGGGCCTCTCCTCGTACTCGACCGACACCCGCTCGGCGGCGTCGGCCGCCTGCGCCGGCGTTTCGGCGACCACCATCGCGACCGGCTGGCCGACGTGGACGACGCGTTTTTCCGCGAGCGCGGGCCACGTCGAGAGGATCATCTTCGCGCCGCCGCGCCCGTCGACCGGACGCGGGCGCGCGAGATTGCCGACCGCGCGGGTGTCCGCGCCGGTCAGGACCGCGAGGACGCCGGGCTGCGCCGCGGCCTCGGCGATGTCGACCGGGCGCAGGTTCGCCGCGGCGTAGGGGGAACGGACGAAAGCGGCGAAGGCGGGGCGCCCCTCGCGCGCATCGTCGACGAAGCGGCCGCGCCCCAGGAGAAGCGGGCCGTCCTCGAGGCGTGGGACGAAAGGCTCGTGGCTTGAGGTGCTCAGGACGCGCTCCAGCGGCTTGCCAAAGCCGTGGATTGTATCAAGCGTCCTGCGCGGCGATCTCGGCGACGACGCGGCGCACGTCCTTCGGCACGAAGGGCTTCTCGATCACCGGGCGGCCGTACTCGCTCGCGAACTCGTGCAGGGTCGAGGCGAGGGTGTCGCCGGTCACGAACACGACGCGCGCGGCCTGCTCGGGCCAGCGCCGCTCGATCTCCCGGTACAGGGTGCGGCCGTCGAGATCGGGCATGCGGATGTCGGTGAGGATCACGTCATAGCGCTCTGCGGCCATGCGCTCCAGCGCCTCGCGCCCGGAAGCGACCGCGGCGACCCGGTGGTCGGCCCCGCTCAGGATCTCCGCCAGTATCTCGCGGATCTCGGCCTCGTCGTCGACGATCAGGATCTTGCGCCGCGCCGCGGCGAGCTCGCGCGAAGGCCCGTCGGCCTCGTCGCTCGCGTCCGCGGGAGACGCCGGCAGCGTGATCGTGAACACCGCCCCTCCCATCTCGGGACAATCCAGGGTCAGCGTGCCGCCGTGGGCCTCGACGATGCCGTGGCTCACCGCGAGCCCGACGCCGGTCCCCATTCCGGTGGGCTTGGTGGTGAAATACGGCTCGAACACGCGCGCGCGCAGGTACTCCGGGATTCCCGGGCCGTTGTCGGCCACCGCGATGCGTATCGCGCGCGCATCCGGGTCGAAGCGGCTCGCCACGCGTATGCGCCGCTTTCCCGGCCGGTCCTGGAGCACCTGCTGCGCGTTGACCAGCAGGTTCAGCAGGACCTGGTGGAGCTGGTCGGCGTCGGCCTGCATCAGCGGAATGTCGTCGGCGAGGTCGACCGCCACCTCGATGTTGCTGGTGCGCAGGGCGTACGCGGTCATGTCGAGCGCCGCCGCCACGACCTCGTTGACCGCCACCGGCCCGCGCTCGGGCGGCTCCTGCCGCGCCATGGCGAGGAAAGTGCGCACGATCCGCGCGCAGCGCTCGGCGGCGGTGCGGATCTTCAGCGCCGCGGCGCGAGTCGACGGCTGTCCCTGCTCCTCGAGCATGACCGCCCTCGCCACCACCACCGAGAGCGGGTTGTTCAGCTCGTGCGCGACGCCCGCGAGCAGCGAGCCGAGCGCCGCGAGCTTCTCGCGCTGGTGCAGCGCCTCGCGCTGCTCCGCGACCACCCGGGCCGAGCGCTTCTTCTCGGCCACGTCCCGCGCGACGGCGAGCGCGACCGAGTCGAACGCGCGCGAGAGGCGGCCGAGCTCGTCGTTCCCCCTGAGCCCGCTGCGGGCGTCCAGGTTCCCGGCGGCGACCTCCTCCGCGGCGCGGACCAGGCGCGCGGTCCGCCGCGTGAGCAGGAAGTGGAACACCAGCCACATGAACAGCGCCAGCGCGGTCACCCATCCCGCCCAGTAGAAGGATTGCTGCAGCACCTGCGCCCGCGCCTCCGACCTCGAGCGGCTCAGGTCGTAGGCGACGAACAGGCTGGCGCTCCGCGACGGGCGCAGCTCGTCGCTCTCGCTGCCCATCAGGATCCCGGAGTACGCGAGCAGGGCGTTGCGGCCGTCGCCCAGGTCGATCTTCGCGGGGCGCCCGCGGACCGCCTGCACGCCCTCGTCGCGGTCGAAGTTCGGCAGCACGTCGGCGATCTGCCGCCCGAGCCAGGCGCGCCGCGTCGCCGCGATCACCCGGTTCTGGTAATCGGTCAGCGCCGCGAAGACGTAGTCGTGGTTGTGGGCGAGCACGGAAATCTCGTGCGAGGCGGCGGCCTCGTCGCCCTTGAGCAGCAGGTACTCGAGCGTGCTCTGCAGGCGCGACATCTCCTGCGCGAGGCGCTTGCGGATGTCGTCCTCGGCGGCGCGCTCGGCCTGGGGAACGTGGTACAGGAGGTTGACCGTCGACAGCGTCGCGGCGAAGCCCAGCAGGATCAGCGGCACCGTGACCTTGAGGGACGCCGGAAGGCGCAGATTCATTGCGGGAGCCCCGCGAGCACGTCCGGCGCGAGCAGGCCCTCGATGTCCACCGGCGCGCGCAGCAGCTTCGCCTCGAGCATCAGGTCCCTGAGGTGTCGCCCGGCCGCCGCGAGCTCGGGCTGCGGCCCGCCCAGCATCTTCATGTTCTCCTCGCGCGAGGGAATGTGCAGGCCCTGCAGCGCCTTGAGGAACTGTTCTCCCGTCGTCTGCTGGCGTATGCCCATGCGCCGCGCGGCGTCCTGCGGCTCGCGCTTGAGGTAATCGATCGCGCCGAGCCATCCGGAGAGCATGGCCCTCACCGCCTTCGGCTGGCTTTCCAGCACCCCCATGCGCACCGCGACCAGGTCGACGATCTCGCCCGGGATCTGGGTGCTGTCGAACAGCGACACCGCGCCCGCGCGCAGCAGCTCGCCGCGGTAGGGATCGAAGGTGACGGCCGCGTCGACCTGGCCCTTCTCGAACGCGCCGGGCTGCTCGTTCGACTCGAGCTGC
>DATEGT010000249.1:0-7587 GCA_035280025.1 Burkholderiales bacterium
GACACGGACATCGACACCGCGCCCGCGAGCACGATCAGCAGCGAGATGACCGACGAGAGGATCGGCCGGTCGATGAAGAAGTGGGTGAACACGGAACCGCGTCTACTTCTTCGCCTCGCCGTCCTTCGCCGCCTTGGCCGCGCCCGGCTCGCCGATCCTCACCGGCTGGCCGGGAACGACCCTGAGGGCGCCCTCGACCACCACCCGGTCGCCCGCCGAGAGGCCCGATGCGATCAGGATGCCCTTCTGGTCGGAATAGTCGCCGACGACGACCGGCCGGACCTCGGCGGTGCCGTCCTCCTTGACCACGTATACGACGTGGCCCTTGGCGCCCTGCTGGACCGCGAGCTGCGGCACGATGACCGCGTTCGGCCGCGTCCCGCCCTTCACGTTCGCGGTGACGAACATCCCGGGGCGCAGCTCGCGCTTGGGGTTCGGCAGCACCGCGCGCACCTGGAACGAGCCGGTATCCTGGCTGAACGTCGGATCCGCGAAATTGATCTTCCCGGTGTAGGGATAGACCTTGCCGTCCGAGAGAACCAGCTCGACCTCGAAGTCCTGGTTCTTGGGCGGAATCAGCTGCCCCTTCTGCACCAGATCCCGGATCTGCGCGAGCTGGTTCTGCGACATGCTGAAGTTCACCCACATCGGCTCGACCGCGGCCACGTACGACAGCTTCGCGCTGTCGCCGACCGCGTTGATGTACGCCCCCTGCCGCTGAAGCGCCTTGCCGCTGTACCCGGTCACCGGGGAGCGTATCGTCGTGTAGCCGAGGTTGAGCTCGGCCTGCTTGAGCTTCGCCTGCGCGGAGAACACCGCGGCGCGCGAAGCGTCGTACTCGCCCTGTGCCTTGTCGAGATCGGCCTGCGACATCGCGTTCTGCTGCGCGAGCGGCTTGACGCGCTTCAACGTCGCATCCGCGGTCGTGAAGCGCGCCTGCTGCGCGAGCACCTCGCCCCTGGCCGCGTCGAGCTGGGCTTCGAACGGCTTCTGGTCCAGCTGGAACAGCAGCTGCCCTTCCTTCACCAGCTCGCCCTCGGGATACGCGATCCGGTCGAGGAAGCCCGAGACGCGAGCGACGATCTCCACCTGCCGCGAGCTCTCGGTTTGCGCGACGAAGGTCGCGACGTAGGGAACGGCCTGCGGCGCCACGGTGATCACCGAGACCACCGGCGGCGGCCGCTGCTGCGCCGCTTCCTCCTTCGAGCAGCCCGCCGCGAGCAGGGCGCAGACTCCGATGGCTGCGGTGCGGATCACGAGCCTCCCCCGTTTTTCCGGTCTTCAGCGCATTGTTGCACGGGGTCAGAACTTGAAGCCGATGTCGAACCGGTACTGGTCGACCCAGGGCGTGCCGAGGGCGCCGCCGACGTCGATCCACATCCGGTTGACGAGCCCCCGGAGGAAGACGCTGCGGTCGATCTCCCAGCGAACGCCCAGCCCGGCGTTGTAGCTCACGTCGTAGGCCGTCCGCGTGGGCTGGCTGCAATAGTAGCCCCACCACGGGTCATACCAGCACACCGGCGCCGAGCCCGCGTAGGGGATGTTGGTGTCGATGTAGGTCGAGCCGATGCCGCCGGTGACGAAAGGCGTGAAGGCCCCGTTGGCGATGAAATTCCACGTGGCGTTCAGGCGGAAGGTGTTTGCCTCCAGCGTTCCGGAGAGGGTTTGAGCGGGCCCGCCATTGCCCGCGGCCGGAGCCACGGTCGCGGTGTAGGCGGCGGTGCTCCAGACGAATTCCCCGCCCACTTGCAGATTGTTGGTGAGGTTGTACGCGAGCCCGAAGCCGAAGCCCAGCGAGGAGTCGACCTTCCCGCCAGAACCGTTGCCGGTGTCGAAGGTGATCGAATGGGTGTACTGCGGCGTCAGCAGGAATTCCCATTTGCCCGCGCGCTGCGCGCTCTGCGCGGCGGCGCCCGCGGCGTACGCCGCCATCAGACCGAAAACTGCAAGCTGCAGCGAGCTCTTCATCGTCGTCTCCTCCTTACAAGTTTGCGTGAGCGTAGCTTACGCCGAAGTCCGGGGCCGGGCTTGCTCGATCTCAATAGCCGTACCCGAGCTTCAGATACACGCCGTAGTTTCCATCCTTGCCCTGCGCGTACTCGAGGTTGAGCACGATCCCCTCGCGGCGCTTGAGCACGTACTGCGCGCCCGCGCCGATGTCCGGATACAGATTCGCCTTCTCGGAGCAGCCGCGGCCGTCGCCGTACAGGCAGGCGGCGCCGGCGAAAAAGGTCGCGGTCCATTTCTCGCCGAGGCGCAGCCGCTCCTCGGTTTCGAGAGAGGACATGCTCCGCCCGAGGTACTGGCCCGGGTTGTACCCGCGCAATATGACCGTCGCGTTGCCGCTCGGCGGCGCGTCGACGGTCCAGTGGTTGTTCTGGCGCACGGCGAGCACGTTGCCCGCGCCGTGCTCCCAGAATCCCCGGTAGTCCAGCCGGTACACGTCGAAGTTCTGCGACCCGGCGATCCACTCGCGATACGCGATGTTGTTCGCGTTGAGCAGCCAACCCCGGCTCGGCGCCGATTCGAGATCGCGCGAGTCGTGGTAGGCCGCCGCGCCGACCCCGCCCGACTTGAACCCCGTGAGTCCCAGGACGTTCAGAACCTCCTGGTCGATCGGTGTCTGCCCGAACGCCGCGTAGTTCGTGTACACCGCCTGGGCGCCGATGAACCAGTCGTCGTAGACGCGGTAGAGGTAGCGGGTCGCCGTCGCCCGCAGCTGATCCTCGCTGTGCAGCGGTTGCCCGGTCCCCAGAAAATCGTTGTAGTCGTTCTTGATGTTGCCGCCGAAGAGCGCGAGGATCAGCCGCTGCCGGTCCTCGTCGAACGAAGCCTTGCCGAAGGCGCCCGCGACCATCGAGCCCGTCGAGGTGTACTGGGCGCTGACGCCGAACATCGACACCTGCGATTTTTCGTCGAAGTAATGGAGATACCCGGCGAGCGCGCCGAGCGAGGCGCCGAGCTTGGGGCCCACCGAAAAAGTCGGAACCAGCAGCCAGGGCGAATCCTTCTCGGCCTTCTTCTCGGCCAGGTCCTGCGCCGCCCCCGCCCTGCCCTGCGCGAGCGCGACAGAGGAGCTCAGCGCCAGCACCGCGCAGATCGGGAGCTTCATCGGCTTGCAGACTGCCGGACGCGCGCAAGACCGGCAATTGGACCTTGGTCCTACGGCAGCTGCGGTGGGCTTCCTGAAAATCTCCGCGAGCGGCGCGATGGAGAGCGGTCAGGGTGCCGGGGGCTGCGGCGGCTTCGGAAGCACGTGACCCGGCAGCTTCAGCGCGCGCTCGAACACGCCGGTCAGCTCGGACAGCACCGCCTTGGGTCCGAGCGGCACGACGAGCGGATCGCGTATGTCCTCCGATACGCGCACGGGCACGCTGGTGAGGGTGCCGCCCACGACGTATCCCAGGAGCGGGACCTTGCGCATCATTTCGTCGAGGCGGCCGAGCGGGGCGACCAGCACGGTCAGATTGGAGTCGTAGGGCTTGGGCGCGCCGCCGCTCAGCCCGATGGAGCCGTTCGCCGCAAGACCGATGACGTCGCTCCTGAAGAAGGCTTCGTCGATGATGAACAGACCCTTGTCGAAGCGCCCGCTCGCGGTGATGCTGCGGTAGGGAAATCCCTTCTCGTCCACCTTCGGGCCGCCTTCCTTGAACATCGACGCCACGGATTGCGCGGAAAGGATGCTGCCGAGCATGGCGAATTTCTTGACCTTGCCCTCGCGCGCCTCCGCGTGGACCGTACCCTCCAGGTTGCGGACCAGCTCGTGCCGCGTGCCCCTCGTCCTGATGTCGGCGGTCAGATCGAACTCCCCGTCGATCTGCACGCCGCGTTCGGTCAGGCAGAGCGCGGTCTGCTCGAGCTGCTGCCTGTTCGCGGCTAGCTTCACCGACAGGGAGATCTGCCCTTTCGGCTGCGCATCGACCATGAGCGGGAAGGATATTCCGCAGAGCTGCACCCGCTGTAGATCCAGATGCGCCCTCGTCGCTTCGAGCGTGAGCGTCGCCGCGACGGGCTCGGCCTCGCGTTCCCCGAAGCGGACGAATTTCGAGCGGAAGGCGATCTGTCCTCTCACCGGCAGCGGCCACAGGGTCCACAAGGGCTCGTCATCGTTGCGCCCTGCCCCGGCTTTCGCCGGCGGCGGCGTTCCTGCCGGTTTCAACAGCGCATCGACGAGCACCCCGGGAGAGTCGATCTGCGCGTCGACGACCGGGGCTCCGTCCGCCGCCCGCGCGACCTCGCCGCTCAGCGCGAAGCGCTGTTCCCCCCAGTTGACCGAGGCCCGGCGTATCCGCAGCTTCCGGCCGTCCGCCTGGAGATCCGCGCGCTCGATCGTGACCGGACTCCGGAGCAGCCAGGCGAGATCCATGTTCTCGCCGGACAGCTTGCCCGCCACCGTGAACCGCTCCGGATGGCCGAGGTCGACGCGAAATCTCAGGTCGCCTGCGGCGCCTCCCGAGGGAACCTGCGCGCCGCGCAGCAGCGCGCCGATGCTCGCGCCCTGCAGCGCTCCCGAGAACCGCCCCTGCAGCAGGTCTTTCTCCAGGCGAAGCTCGACCGCGGCGTCGCTCTTCGCATCCTTGATCGCCGCGCGGCGGATGTCGAGCAGCCCGGGCGTCCAGCTCAGCTCGACCTCCACGCCCGGTCCCGCGTCCAACGAGGCCGTCGCCGCGACTTCGAGCGGACGGCCCGGGCTCCAGGTCGCACGCTCCGCGGCGACCCGGAACGGAGCCTTCAGCGCAAGGTGCGGCGGCGCGCCTGCCCTCTTCCACACCCAGTCGAGCAGGTTCTCTCCCACGCTGCCCTCGGACACCGCGGCCTCGACCTGAAGCCGCTTTCCGTAGCCGATCCTGGCCGACGCGAGCGCGCGCGCGTCGAGCATGGCGACGTCGGCGCGATCGATCCTCACCGAGTCGCCGGTGACGCGCACCGAGCCGGCGGCGAGGCTCACCGGTCCGGGCAAACCTTCGATTCCGAGCGAGGAATCGGATCTGCGGATGTCGACGAGCGCGCTCCATGAGCGATCCGCCTCGAATGTCGCCCGTCCCTGCGCGCGCCCGGCAACCGACTGGATTCCGGCGAGCGACTTCGCCGCGTCCTCGGGAAGCATCCGGCGGGTGGCATCCATCGTCTGCGTCAGGTCGAGGTCGAAGTCGGCCGAGCTCGCGAGCGACCGGCCCTTCAGCGCGTAGCGCAGGCTCGCGTCGGAGAGCCTGCTCGCTCCCAGCTGCGCGCCGGCGACGCGCACGGCGATCTCCTCGCCGCTCGCCGTCACCGTCCCGCCCGCCGCGACGTCGGGAATCCGCACCCGCTCCGCGGCGCGCAGAAGCTCCACGGTCGCCGCGCGCAGTTCGAAATCCGCCTTCAGGCCGGAGCCTCCGTCGCTTCGCGCATCGATGCGCAGGCTGGCTTCCGGCACCGCCACGCCGACCGGAGACTTCCGGAGGAAGTGGTCGAGCCACGCCTGCGGCTTCAGGCCGGCGAGATCGAGGTTCGCCGCGCCGGAGAAATCGCCGAAATCGACCTTCGCCCGGGCCTCGAGGCGGCGCCAGTCGCCGCTCGCGGCCTTCAGCTCGATTTCCATGCCCCGGCGGTCGCTGCGGCCGTGCAGCTCGAGCGCGCGCACGCGGATCGGCGGTATCCCGGACACGTCGACCTCGACCTCTCCGTCCTCGACGTCGATCACGGCGCGCGGCGCAAGCTTGCGGATGTCCTCGACAATCGAGCGATAGCCTTGCACGGGATCCGCCGGCACTTCTGCGCGCGGACCTTCTCGCGGCGGCGGCGCCGCCTGGACCCGGATGGCGGGCTTCGACAGGCCCACCGAAGCGATCTCCACGCGGCCGCGAAGGAGCGGCAGGAGCCGGAGATTCGCGTCGACCCGCTCCGCGCGCACGCTCGCGGCGCCGGGAATCTCGATCCTGACCCGGCTCAGCGTGCCGCGGGGCGAAGGCAGCAGCCGTATCGAGAGCCTCTCCCAGCCGACCTCTCCGCGCAGCAGCGCCGAGAGCTTCGACTGGAGCTCGCGCTCGACCGCCGGAGTGTCCAGGAAGAGCGGAAGAACGAAAGCCGCGCCCGCGAGCAGGAGCGCGAGCGCGGCCGCCGCGTACGCGGCGTAGCGCGCGGCGCGTAGCAGATGGCCCCGAAGACTGCTCATGGTGGAGTCGAATGATAGACTGTCCCGTCTCTTCTATGCGGAGGACCACGATGGCGAACAAGCGGGAGATGACCATCCACTACATGGATGGCTCGCAGATGAAGATCGAGTTCCCGGTGCAGGCTCCCAACGAAGACGCGCAGGTGATCAGGCTCAAGGAATTGCTGGCTTCGCGCCATGTCGTCGTCGAGGCCGACGGCGCGCTGCTCGTCATTCCCATGGAGAACATCAAGTACATTCAGGCGTATCCCGCGCCCGCGAAGCTGCCCGGGAACGCGATCCGCGCCGCGAGCTTCAGCGCCTGAGCTCAGGGCGCACGGCGGGATCCTCCCGGCCTAGAGCGGCTTCCAGCTCTTGTCGGGATTGAAGAGCTGCATCTTCTGCGCGGCGGCCGCCGTGCCGCGCCCGAGATCCTTCTGGTAGACGACGCCGTCCTGGTTGACGAGGAAGGTCATGACGCCGGTGTTCCCGTAGGCCGCGGGCCAGGCCACCAGAGCGAATCCCCCGATCATGCGCCCCTGCGCGACGTAGCCGTACGCGCCGCCGCGCGCCTCCGGTCCCTGCCCCTTGAGGATGCGGTAGTAGTAGCCGTGGTAAGGCGCGCGCTTCGAGCCGTCGCCCTTCTCGCCCGGCCGCAGGCGGTCGAACAGGGGGCCCAGAGGGCTCTGGGGTTCACCGGGCTTGACCGGGAAGTACAGGCCGTCGCGGTGGCCCTTGCGGCTCACGAAGCGCTGCGCGTACTGGAGGAGCTTGTCGCTCTGCGGGTTGCGCAGGTAGTACTCCTTTTGCGCGTCCACGTAGGCCTGCGCCACCCGGATCACGGAGAGCTCGTTACGGCCGATGCGCCGGTTTAGGATCTCCTCCTTGCCTTCGGCGACGTCGAAATGCCACCCGGCCGCGTCCTTCACGATCGGGATCGGCATGATCCACTCGTCCTTGCCGACGAGCAGCAGCGCAGTGCTCCCGTTCGGTTTCTCGATCCTGTTCGCCTCGGCGTAGGCGGCGACGAAGCGCTCGCGCGCCTGCCTGTCGACGGCGGCATCGCCTGAGCGGACGATTTCCTTAGCCTCCGGCCCGAGCACGGCGAGGATCCCCTGCGGGTCCCCCGCGCGCGCTGCGGCGGCCAGCGCCTGCGCGGCTTCTTCCGGCGAAGAAAAGTTCCTTGCGCCGGCCGCGTACGCCGCCGTCGCCGCGAGCAAGGCAATCGCAAGAGCTCGCTTCATCTGCGTCCGCCTCCGCCTCCGCGTCCGCCGCCGCCTCCGAAGCCGCCGCGCCCGCCGCCCGAGAATCCTCCCCCGCCCTGGAATCCGCCGCCACCCCGGCTCGCAGCTCCGCGGTTGCTGAAATCGCGCGACTCGCCGCCGCGGCCGACGCCGTCGAAGGCGCCGCCGCGGTCGGAACCGGCGCCGCCGCGATCGAAGCCCCCGCCCGGA
>DATEGT010000250.1:0-8835 GCA_035280025.1 Burkholderiales bacterium
GGCGGCGCAGATGGACGGGGCGATCCTGGTGGTGTCGGCGGCCGACGGGCCGATGCCGCAGACACGCGAGCACATTCTTCTTGCGCGCCAGGTGGGGGTGCCCTACATCGTGGTGTACCTGAACAAGGCCGACATGGTCGACGACAAGGAGCTGCTGGAGCTCGTTGAAGTCGAAGTCCGGGAGCTGCTGTCCAAGTACGAGTTTCCGGGGGACAAGACCCCGATCGTGATCGGCAGCGCGTTGAAGGCGCTGGAGGGGGAAGACTCCGACCTTGGGGTGAAGTCGATCTACAAGCTGGCCGAGGCCCTGGACAGCTACATCCCGATGCCCAAGCGTGCGGTGGACGGGCCGTTCCTGATGCCGGTGGAGGACGTGTTCTCGATCTCCGGACGCGGCACGGTGGTGACGGGCCGGGTGGAGCGGGGCATTGTGAAGGTGGGCGAGGAATTGGAGATCGTGGGCTTGAAGCCCACGTTGAAGACGGTGTGCACGGGCGTGGAGATGTTCAGGAAGCTGCTGGACGAGGGGCAGGCGGGGGACAACATCGGGGTGCTCCTGAGGGGCACCAAGCGCGAGGAGGTGGAGCGCGGGCAGGTGCTCTCCAAGCCCGGGAGCATCACCCCGCACACCAAGTTCGAGTGCGAGGTGTACGTGCTCTCGAAGGAAGAGGGGGGGCGGCACACGCCGTTCTTCCCGGGGTACCGGCCGCAGTTTTACTTCCGCACGACCGACGTGACGGGCAGCTGCGAGCTGCCCAAGGGGACCGAGATGGTGATGCCTGGGGACAACGTGAAGATGGTGGTGACGCTGATCGCCCCGATTGCGATGGAGCAGGGCCTGAGGTTCGCGATCCGCGAGGGCGGCAAGACCGTCGGCGCAGGCGTCGTCGCCAAGGTCATCGAGTAGCGACCTGAGTGAAGGCGAGACAGATACAGGCCAATAGCTCAACTGGCAGAGCGTCGGTCTCCAAAACCGAAGGTTGGGGGTTCGATTCCCTCTTGGCCTGCCAAGACACGACAAGCGGATGGCGGACAAACTGAAAGCGGCGATTGCCGTGCTGTTGCTGATCGCGGGCATCGCGGGGTTCTATTTCCTCTCGGAGAGCCCGATGGTGCTGCGCGTGGCCTGCGTGCTGGCGGGCCTTGCGGCCGGCGCCGCCGTGGGATGGACCACGGCGCCCGGGAAGGAATTCTTCGTGTTCGCCCAGGAGGCCGTGGTCGAGACGAAGAAGGTCGTGTGGCCGACGCGCAAGGAGTCGCTGCAGACCGCCGCGGCGGTGTTTGGATTCGTCGTAGCCATGGCGGTGTTTCTCTGGATCACGGACAAGAGCCTCGAATACCTGATGTACGACGTGCTTCTCGGATGGAAGAAGTGACCATGACGATGCGTTGGTACGTGGTGCATGCCTACTCGGGCTTCGAGAAGTCGGTGCAGAAGGCGCTGCTCGACCGGATCAATCGCGCCGGCATGCAGGAAAAGTTCGGCAAGATCCTGGTGCCCACCGAGGAAGTCGTCGAGATGAAGGGCGGGCAGAAGAACATCTCCGAGCGGAAGTTCTTTCCCGGCTACGTGCTCGTCGAAATGGACATGAGCGACGATGCCTGGCATCTGGTGAAGAACACGCCGAAGGTCACCGGATTCGTCGGGGGCGCGCACGGCAGGAAGCCGCCGCCCATCAGCGAGAAGGAAGTGAAGAACATCCTGCAGCAGATGCAGGAAGGCGTCGAAAAGCCCAAGCCGAAGGTGCTGTTCGAGATCGGCGAGGCGGTGCGGGTGCGCGAAGGCCCGTTCACCGACTTCCACGGCACCGTCGAGGACGTCAACTACGACAAGTCGAAGCTGCGCGTGTCGGTGACGATCTTCGGGCGGGCGACGCCGGTCGAGTTGGAGTTCGGGCAGGTGGAGAAGGCCTAGGCAGTCAGTGCAGGAATCGGGGAGAGGTGCCGGGCACCTCGTTCGGACCCGTCAGTCATAGGAGCGCATCGTGGCGAAGAAAGTCGTCGGATTCATCAAGCTTCAGGTGCCCGCGGGCAAAGCCAACCCCAGTCCGCCGGTCGGGCCTGCGCTCGGGCAGCGCGGCCTGAACATCATGGAATTCTGCAAGGCGTTCAACGCCCAGACCCAGAAGGTCGAACCGGGCCTGATGCTGCCGGTGATCATCACCGCGTACCAGGACAAGAGCTTCAGCTTCGTCATCAAGACTCCGCCCGCGACGGTCCTGATCAAGAAGGCGGCGGGGATCGAGTCGGGAAGCAAGACCCCGCACACCGACAAGGTGGGCAAGATCACCCGCGCCCAGGCCGAGGAGATCGCGAAAATCAAGATGCCGGACCTCACCGCTGCGGATCTCGACGCGGCGGTGCGCACCATCGCCGGCAGCGCGCGCTCGATGGGCGTGACCGTGGAGGGCGTGAAATGAACAAGCTCCCGAAGCGCAAGCAGGGCTGGGACAAGCTGCGCGAGCACAACAAGAACTACCCCGTGGCCGAGGCCCTGAAGATGATCAAGCAGGCGGCGACCGCGAAGTTCGACGAAGCGGTCGATGTGGCGATCAACCTGGGCATCGACGCAAGCAAGTCCGACCAGACCGTGCGCGGCTCGGTGGTCCTTCCCGCCGGCACCGGCAAGAAGGTGCGGATCGCCGTGTTCGCCCAGGGCGACAAGGCGAAGGCGGCCAAGGACGCCGGCGCGGACATCGTCGGCATGGACGACCTCGCCGAGAGCATCAAGGGCGGGAAGATCGACTTCGACGTGGTGATCGCGAGCCCCGATACGATGCGGGTGGTCGGACAGCTCGGGCAGATCCTCGGCCCCCGCGGTCTGATGCCCAACCCCAAAGTCGGGACGGTCACGCCGGACGTGGCCGCGGCGGTCAGGAATTCGCGCGCCGGCCAGGTTCAGTACCGCGCCGACAAGGCCGGCATCGTGCAGTGCTCGATCGGGCGCGCGTCGTTCACCCCGGAGCAGTTGCGCGACAACCTGGTCGCGCTGGTCGACGCGGTGAACAAGTCGAAACCCGCGAGCGTCAAGGGTATCTACCTGCGCAAGGTATCGGTGTCCTCGACCATGGGACCGGGGGTTCGGGTGGACCTGGCGAGCTTCGCCGCCGGCGGAGGCGCACAGCATTGACGAGGATATTGGATCCCCGCTTTCGCGGGGACAGGGCTTTGGGCCAACGCGCGGCGTCGCAAGTCGTAATGCGCGGCGCGCGCTGGGTTATCAAAGACCGTAGGAACCGGAAGGTTCAATCGGTGGGAAGCCAGCGGCACGTCCCACCGTCCTACGCAGATGGCGAACCCCAGCACCAGGTCATGCCTGAATGCAAGGTCGCCGTGGGCGCCGCAGGTCCTCGTGACCCGCGGCTTTTACAAATGGAGGTAGACCTTGGGTCTCGATCTTGACAAGAAAAAGGCGGTAGTCTCCGAAGTCTCCGCGCAGCTCGCGAAGGCGAAGGCGATCGTCGTCGCAGAGTACCGTGGTCTGGAAGTGGGCCGCATGACCGAGCTGCGCGCGAAAGCGCGCAAGTCGGGCGTGTACCTGCGCGTCCTCAAGAACACCCTTGCGCGCCGCGCCGTCGAAGGCACGCCGTTCGCCGGGCTGTCCCAGCATCTGAAGGGACCGCTCGTCTACGGCATCTCGCCCGACGCGGTAGCGACCGCGAAGGTGCTCAACGAGTTCGCGAAGGCGAACGAGAAGCTCGTGATCCGCGCCGGCGCGATGGAGAACGCGGTGATTTCCGCCAAGGAAGTCACGGCGCTGGCGTCGCTCCCGTCGCGCGAGGAGCTGCTCGCGAAGCTGCTCGGTACGATGCAGGCCCCGATCGCCAAGTTTGCCCGGACGCTGAACGAGGTTCCCGCGCGGTTCGTGCGCACCCTCGCCGCGGTCCGCGACAAGAAGCAGGCGGCCGGCGCGTAGCGCTTCCTACCGCACGTTGCGTTCGAGCGTTCATAGACCAGCAAGGAACATTGATTCAGGAGAAACGAAATGGCAGTAGCAAAAGCTGAAATCCTCGATGCGATCTCCAACATGTCGGTGTTGGAGCTGTCGCAGCTGATCAAGGATCTGGAAGACAAGTTTGGCGTTTCCGCGGCGGCGACGGCAGTCGCGGTTGCGGCTCCGGCGGGCGGAGGCGGCGCTGCCGCTGCGGCCGAGGAGAAGACCGAGTTCACCGTGACGCTCACCGCGTTCGGGGAGAACAAGGTCAATGTGATCAAGGCGGTCCGCGAAGTCACCGGCCTGGGCCTGAAAGAGGCGAAGGACCTGGTGGACGGAGCGCCCAAGCCCGTGAAGGAAGGCGTCAACAAGGCCGACGCAGAGGCGATCGTCAAGAAGCTGATCGACGCCGGCGCCAAGGCGGAATACAAGTAAGTGACTCAGGCATCGTCCGCCCTTGAGGCGGGTTTGAAAGTGCAGGCGGGAGCGGGCGGAACCTTCGGGTTCGCCCGCGCTCACCTGTCCTCTGGCCTCGACATGGAGCGCCCATGACCACTGCCGTAAGCTATTCCTCGACCGAGAAGAAACGGATCCGCAAGAGCTTCGCGAAGCGAGCGAGCGTGCTGAACGTCCCGTTTCTGCTCGCGACCCAGCTCGAGTCCTACACCGCCTTTCTCCAGGCCGCCACCGGCGCGGACAAGCGAAAGAACGAAGGCCTGCAGGCCGCGTTCACCTCGATCTTTCCCATCTCGAGCCACTCGGGCAACGCGCGGCTGGAGTTCGTGAGCTACCAGCTCGGCGAGCCGCCCTTCGACGTCAAGGAGTGCCAGCAGCGCGGGCTCACGTACGCCAGCCCGCTGCGCGCGAAGGTGCGTCTCACGATCATGGACAAGGAGGCCGCCAAGCCGACGATCAAGGAGGTCAAGGAGCAGGAAGTCTACATGGGCGAGATCCCGCTCATGACGCTGACCGGCTCGTTCATCATCAACGGCACCGAGCGCGTGATCGTCAGCCAGCTCCACCGCTCGCCTGGCGTGTTCTTCGAGCACGACCGCGGCAAGACGCATTCTTCCGGCAAGCTGCTGTTCTCGGCGCGCATCATCCCCTACCGCGGCTCGTGGCTCGATTTCGAGTACGACCCGAAGGATTACCTGTATTTCCGCGTCGACCGCCGGCGCAAGATGCCGGTGACGATCCTGCTCAAGGCGATCGGCATGACGCCGGAGCAGATACTCGCCGCGTTCTACGACTTCGACACCTTCCACCTGTCCAAGGGCGGCAACCAGTTCGAGCTGGTGCCCGAGCGCCTGCGCGGCGAAGTGGCGCGCTTCGACTTCGTCGACAAGGCCGGCAAGACGATAGTGCAGAAGGACAAGCGCATCACCGGCAAGCACATCCGCGACCTCGAGGCGGCCGGGATGAAGCGCATGAACGTGCCCAACGAGTTCCTGCTCGGGCGAACGCTCGCGCACAACGTCGTCAACAAGGAGACCGGCGAGATCCTGGCCAGCGCCAACGAGGAGATCACCGAAACGCTCCTCGCGAAGCTGGCCGAGGCCGGCGTCGACTCGATCAGGACCGTCTACACCAACGACCTCGATCAGGGCGCGTACATTTCCCAGACGCTCAAGATCGACGAGACCGCGGACCAGACGGCGGCTCGCGTCGCCATCTACCGCATGATGCGTCCCGGCGAGCCGCCGACGGAAGACGCGGTCGAGACCCTGTTCAACGGCCTGTTCTACTCCGAAGACCGCTACGATCTCTCGGCCGTGGGCCGGATGAAGTTCAATCGCCGCGCGTACCCCGACAAGATCGAGGACAAGGCGCCGGCCTGGCTGCGCCGCTTCTACGCCCGCACCGGCGCGAAGGAAGCGCTCGGCGAGGGCACGCTCTCGAACGACGACATCCTCGCGGTGGTGGGCATCCTGGTCGAGCTGCGCAACGGCCGGGGCGAGATCGACGACATCGACCATCTCGGCAACCGGCGCGTGCGCTCGGTGGGCGAGCTCGCCGAGAACCAGTTCCGCGCCGGGCTGGTGCGGGTCGAGCGCGCGGTGAAGGAGCGCCTGTCGCAGGCGGAATCCGAGAACCTCATGCCGCACGACCTGATCAACGCCAAACCGATCTCGGCGGCGATCAAGGAGTTCTTCGGCTCGAGCCAGCTGTCGCAGTTCATGGACCAGACCAACCCCTTGTCGGAGATCACGCACAAGCGTCGCGTCTCGGCTCTGGGACCCGGGGGCCTCACGCGCGAGCGCGCGGGCTTCGAGGTACGCGACGTCCACCCGACCCACTACGGCCGCGTGTGCCCGATAGAGACGCCGGAAGGCCCGAACATCGGCCTGATCAATTCGCTCGCGCTCTACGCGCGCACCAACGAGTACGGATTCCTGGAGACGCCGTACAGGAAGGTGACCAACGGCAAGGTCACGAACGAGATCGATTTCCTCTCGGCGATCGAAGAGGGCAACTTCGTCGTCGCCCAGGCGAACGCGCAGATCGACAAGAACGGCAAGCTGGTCGACGGCCTGGTGTCGTGCCGTTTCAAGAACGAGTTCACGCTCGCGACCGCGGACCGCGTGCAGTACATGGACGTGGCGCCCTCGCAGATCGTGTCGGTCGCGGCGTCGCTGATCCCGTTCCTCGAGCACGACGACGCGAACCGCGCGCTCATGGGCTCGAACATGCAGCGCCAGGCCGTGCCCTGCCTGCGGCCGGAGAAGCCGCTCGTCGGCACCGGCATCGAGCGGACCGTTGCGGTCGACTCCGGCACCGCGGTGCAGGCGCTGCGCGGGGGCGTGGTCGACTACGTCGACGCGAGCCGGATCGTGGTGAGGGTGAACGACGACGAAACCGTTCCCGGGGACGTCGGCGTGGACATCTACAACCTGGTGAAGTACACGCGCTCCAACCAGAACACCAACATCAACCAGACGCCTCTGGTGAAGCCCGGCGAGCGCATCGCCAAGGGCGACGTCGTCGCCGACGGCGCCTCGACCGACATGGGCGAGCTCGCCCTGGGCCAGAACATGCTGGTCGCGTTCATGCCGTGGAACGGGTTCAATTTCGAGGACTCGATCCTGATCTCGGAGCGGGTGGTGGCGGACGACCGCTACACCTCGATTCACATCGAGGAGCTGACGGTGGTCGCGCGCGACACCAAGCTCGGGCCCGAGGAGATCACCCGCGATATCTCGAATCTCTCCGAAGGGCAGCTCGCGAGGCTTGACGAGTCCGGTATCGTATACATAGGTGCGGAAGTCGAGGCCGGCGACGTCCTCGTGGGCAAGGTGACGCCCAAGGGCGAGACCCAGCTCACCCCGGAGGAGAAGCTGCTCCGGGCGATCTTCGGCGAGAAGGCCTCGGACGTGAAAGACACCTCGCTGCGCGTCCCCTCGGGCATCTCCGGCACGGTCATCGACGTGCAGGTGTTCACGCGCGAGGGGATCGAGCGCGACAAGCGCGCCGCGCAGATCATCGACGAGGAGCTCAAGCGTTACAAGAAGGACCTCGCCGACCAGATGCGCATCGTCGAGACCGACGCGTTCGAGCGGATCGAGCGCCTGCTCATCGGCAAGACGGCGAGCAAGGGCCCGAAGAAGCTGGCGAAAGGCACCAAGATCGCGAAGGCCTACCTGGACTCGGTCGAGCGCCACGACTGGTTCGAGATCAGCCTGGCGAACGAGGAGTCCGCGCAGCAGATGGAGGGCCTGAAGGAAAGCCTCGCCCAGACGCGAGTGAAGTTCGACGCCGCGTTCGAGGCGAAGAGGAAGAAGCTCACCCAGGGTGACGAGCTGCCGCCGGGGGTGCAGAAGATGGTGAAGGTATACGTCGCGGTGAAACGGCGCCTGCAGCCGGGGGACAAGATGGCGGGACGCCACGGCAACAAGGGCGTGATCTCGAAGATCGTGCCGGTCGAGGACATGCCGTGCATGGCCGACGGGACCCCGGTGGACGTGGTGCTCAATCCGCTGGGTGTTCCCTCGCGGATGAACGTCGGGCAGATTCTGGAGACCCATCTCGGCTGGGCCGCGAAGGGCATCGGGCTGAAGATCGGCGAAATGCTGAAGGCGCAGAGCAAGGCCGCCGAGATGCGCAAGTTCCTGAACAGGATCTACGGTCAGGGCGGCAAGCCCGAGGACATCGGCGAGCTCTCCGACGACGACGTCATGACGCTCGCCGCGAACCTGAGGGAAGGCGTGCCGTTCGCGACGCCGGTATTCGACGGCGCGTCCGAAGGCGAGATCAAGGACATGCTCGAGGCGGCCGGCCTCCCGCGGACCGGGCAGGTCACCCTGTACGACGGGCGCACCGGGGATCCTTTCGACCGGCAGGTGACGGTGGGCTTCATGCACATGCTGAAGCTGCACCACTTGGTGGACGACAAGATGCACGCGCGCTCGACCGGGCCCTACTCGCTGGTCACGCAGCAACCGCTCGGCGGCAAGGCGCAGTTCGGCGGGCAGCGCTTCGGCGAGATGGAGGTCTGGGCGCTCGAAGCCTACGGCGCGTCGTACACGCTGCAGGAGATGCTCACGGTCAAGTCCGACGACATCAACGGCCGCACCAAGGTCTACGAGAACATCGTGAAAGGCGACCACAAGATCGACGCCGGCATGCCGGAGTCGTTCAACGTGCTGGTGAAGGAAATACGGTCTCTCGGAATCGATATCGATCTCGAGCGTTTCTGACACAAGTACGACCCTCGGCGCCTTTCGCCGAGGGTCGCTTAGAAGTCTGGCACAGGAGTATGAGATGAAAGCACTGCTGGATCTGTTCAAGCAGGTAACGCAGGAAGAAGAGTTCGACGCGATCAAGATCGGGATCGCGTCGCCCGAGAAGATCCGCTCGTGGTCCTACGGCGAGGTGAAGAAGCCCGAGACCATCAACTACCGCAC
>DATEGT010000251.1:0-5446 GCA_035280025.1 Burkholderiales bacterium
GCGCGCGAGCTCCACGTCTTCCTTCGCGATGAGCTCGCCGAATTCCCCCGCGGGCATGAACGCCGGGCGCACCTGCAGCTTCTCGCAGGCCTGAGCGAATTCGGGGCTCTCCGCGGTCTTCCTGATCGCCTCCTCCAGGACGGCGACCGCAGGCTTGGGCGTTCCTTTCGGCGTCGCGATCCCGCGCCAGGCCGCGAGCGAGACGTCGAACCCCTGCTCGCGCGCCGTCGGAACGTCCGGGAGCGCCGGGTCGCGCGCCGAGACGAGCGCAGCGAGCAGGCGCACTTGTCCGGTCTTGACGTAGGAGGAGAGCGCCGCCGGAAGCTGCACCACCGCGTCCACCTCCGCTCCGAGGAGGCTCGGCACGACCTGCGCCTGCCCGAACGGCACGTCGACGACATGGCCGCCCGTAGCCTTGAACAGCGCAACCGACGAGATGTGCGTGTGGCTGCCCACGCCCGAGTTCCCGACGGTGATCCCCTTGGGCCGGGATTTCGCGTCGCCGACGAGATCGCCCAGGGTCTTCCACTTCGAGTCGGCCTTCACGGCGATCACGGGCGACTCCACCAGCACGCGCGCCACCGGGTCGAACGCGTGGTAGTCGAAGGGCAGCATCCCCGAGTGGAAGGTCGTCGAGATCGAGTTCGAGTTCCACACCAGGAAGTATCCGTCCGCCTTCTGCGAAGCGACGTACTTGTAGCCGATCGCGCCGCCCGCGCCCGGGCGGTTGAACACGATCACCTTCGCTCCGCCGAGATGCCTCGACATGCCGTCGGCGAGCAGCCGCGCCGTCACGTCCGCCGAGGTGCCCGCGGGAAAGAGAACGGTGATCTCGATCGGGCTCCTGTGGGGAAACTGCGGCTCCTGCGCGTGCGCCGGTGCGGTCTCAGTTGCGAATAGCACCGCGCTGATGACGATCCATGCTGCTCTCATAGCTCTCTCCTGTCCCAATCGCCGGCGAGGATTTCAGCGACCTCGACGCGCCGCCCTTCCCGCGCCGAAACGATACCCGCTCTTATGACCGCGAGCGAAGCCGTCGCCGCTTCCCCGCCCATCTCCGGGGCGCCCTCTCCGCGCGCCGCCCTTGCGAACTCCTCGAGCTCCTCGACGAAGGTGTCGTTCTCAGGGCAAGCGACGGCATCGGCGCGATCGCTTCCGCGCTTGAGCACCCGCAGGCCCTGGTGCATATCGTAATACGCGCTCGCATCTTTTCCGTATATGTTCATCAGGTAATACTCCGAAGCGGAGGCGTAGCTCGCGTTCAGCGTCGACAGCGCACCGTTTTCGTGCTCCAGCACGAGGCTCGCGACGTCGGGGTTGTCACCAGGGAGCACCAGCTGGGCGAAGCGGCCGTTCACCGCCTTGACGGGCCCGAGCAAGTACTCGAGGACGTCACTGTAGTGGATGCCGATCTGGAGCATGACGCCGCCGGGCATCCCCTCGGCCGTATACCGCCACGAGGATAGATCGATCTTCCCGAGCCGGTCGCGGCTGATATTGGCCTCGGCGTTGACCAGCTTGCCGAACTCGCCCGCGTCGATGCGCTCGCGGATCCAGCGGAAATGGCTCTCGCGGCGGCGCTGGTAGCCCAGCGCGAGGACCACTTTCGCATTGCGGCAGGCTTCCGCGATCTTTCGCCCTTCCGAAACCGAGTTGGCGATAGGCTTGTCGAGAAAAACGTGCTTGCCGGCCTCAGCGGCCGCGCGGGTCGTCTCGAGGTGGACGTTGTTCGGCGTGGTATTGACGATCGCTTCGATCGAGCGATCTTTCAGTATCGCTTCGTAGGTCGGAGTAGCGTCGCATTTGTACTTCGCGGCGAACGCCTTGCGCTTGTCCTCCGAGCGCGTGTAGCAGGCGACGATCTCGAGCTTCTTCGAGCGCTGGATCGCGTCGGCGAGGACATCCGACCACCAGCCCATGCCGATGCAGGCGACGCGCAGGGGCTCCATTACTTCGCGCTTGCGACCAGGGCTTCCACGGACTCCCGCGCGATGCGCTCGTCGGTCGCCCAGTCGCCGCCGCTCACCCCGACCCCGCCGATGCACTCGCTCCCGACGATGACCGGGCAGCCTCCTTCCATCGCGGTCCAGCGCTCCGGGCCCGCCGCGAGCGCGAGTCCGAGCGCGTGCGCGACGTCGAGCGCCTGCCCTTGGGCGCCCTGCGAAGAGGTCGGCCGCTTGTTCGAGGCGCAGCACACCGCCTTGGTGGTCGCGGAGTGGACGGTGTGGAAGCGGCCGCCGTCCATGCGCTCGAGGGCGACGAGGTTGCCGCCCGCGTCGGCGACGACGACCGAGATGGCAATCCCGGCCTGCCTGGCCTTCGCGACTGCGGTATCGACTATTTTCTTTGCGCCCGCGTGGGTGAGGCGCTTGGAGTCGGCGACGAACACCGCCGGATTCTAACGCGTTGCGGCCTTCTGCGACGACCTCGCGCCGGACTTCTCGAATTGCATCGCGCCACCGCGGTATTCCACGCGGATCGTGTCCCTGGCCGCAAATCCCCCTTCGAGAATCCGCTTCGCCAGGGGATTTTCGATCGTCTGCTGGATCGCCCGCTTCAGCGGCCGGGCGCCGTACACCGGGTCGAAGCCCGCTTTGGCGAGCTGCGCGAGCGCGCTGTCGGCGACCTCGAGCCCGATCTCGAGCTTGGAAAGTCGCTCCTCGAGGTAGCGCAGCTGGATCTTCGCGATGTCCTTGATGTTCTTCTCGTCGAGCGCGTGGAAGACCACGATCTCGTCGATGCGGTTCACGAACTCGGGCCGGAAGCTGGTCTTGACCTCGGCCATGACCGCGGTCTTGATCAGGCCGGGATCGTCGCCCGACATCTGCTGGATCATCTGCGAGCCGAGGTTAGAGGTCATGACCACGACGGTGTTCTTGAAATCGACGGTGCGTCCCTGGCCGTCGGTCATGCGGCCGTCGTCGAGCACCTGCAGGAGCACGTTGAACACGTCCGGGTGCGCCTTCTCGATCTCGTCCAGCAGGATCACGCTGTAGGGTTTGCGGCGGACCATCTCGGTGAGATGGCCGCCCTCCTCGTAGCCGACGTAGCCCGGCGGAGCACCGATTAGGCGTGCGACCGAGTGCTTCTCCATGAATTCGGACATGTCGATCCGGATGAGATGGTCTTCCGAATCGAAGAGGAACGCCGCCAGCGCCTTGCACAGCTCGGTCTTCCCGACCCCCGTGGGGCCGAGGAAAAGGAACGAGCCGTAGGGCTTGTTCGGGTCGGAGAGACCCGCGCGCGAGCGCCGGATGGCATCGGCCACCAGATGCACCGCCTCGTCCTGGCCGACGACGCGCTGGTGCAGCTTGTCTTCCATGGTGAGCAGCTTGTCGCGTTCGCCCTGCATCATCTTCGACACGGGGATGCCCGTCGCGCGCGACACCACCTCGGCGATCTCCTCGGCGCCGACCTGGGTGCGCAGCAGCCTGGGCTTTTCCTCCTTCGACGGCGCCTTCTCCGCCTTCTTCAGCTGCGCCTCGAGCTGGGGCATGCGGCCGTATTGAAGCTCGGAAACCTTCTGCCAGTCGCCCTTGCGCTTCGCGGCCTCCATCTCGAGCTTGAGCTTCTCCAGCTCCTCCTTGATGTGCTGCGAGCCCGCGACCTGGGACTTCTCGGCCTTCCACACCTCGTCGAGATCGGCGTACTCGCGCTCGAGCTTCCTGATCTCCACTTCGAGCAATCCGAGCCGCTTCTGCGAGGCCTCGTCCTTTTCCTTCTTCATGGCCTCGCGCTCGATCTTGAGCTGGATCAGGCGCCGGTCGAGCCTGTCCATCGCCTCGGGCTTGGAGTCGATCTCCATCTTGATGCGCGCGGCGGCCTCGTCGATCAGGTCGATCGCCTTGTCCGGGAGAAAGCGGTCGGTGATGTAGCGGTGCGACAGCTCGGCCGCGGCGACGATCGCCGGGTCGGTGATGTCGACGCCGTGGTGGACCTCGTACTTCTCCTGCAGGCCACGCAGGATGGCGATGGTCGCCTCGACCGAGGGCTCGCCCACCAGCACCTTCTGGAAGCGGCGCTCCAGCGCCGCGTCCTTCTCGATGTACTTGCGGTACTCGTCGAGCGTCGTCGCGCCGACGCAGTGCAGCTCGCCGCGCGCGAGCGCGGGCTTCAGCATGTTGCCGGCGTCGATCGCGCCCTCGGCCTTGCCCGCGCCGACCATGGTATGCAGCTCGTCGATGAAGACGATCGTCTGCCCTTCGTCCTGCGCCAGCTCCTTCAGGACGGCTTTCAGCCGCTCCTCGAACTCGCCGCGGTATTTCGCGCCCGCGAGGAGCGCGGCCATGTCGAGCGAAAGCACTCTCTTGCCCTTGAGCGTCTCGGGGACCTCGTCGTTCACGATGCGCTGCGCGAGACCCTCGACGATCGCCGTCTTGCCCACGCCGGGCTCGCCGATCAGCACCGGATTGTTCTTGGTGCGGCGCTGGAGGATCTGGATGACCCGCCGGATCTCATCGTCGCGCCCGATCACCGGGTCGAGCTTGCCCGAGCGGGCGCGCTCGGTGAGATCGAGCGTGTACTTCTTCAGCGCCTCGCGGCTGCCTTCGGCCTCCTGGCTGCCGACCGACTCGCCGCCGCGCACCGCCTTGATCGCCTGGTCGATCGACTTCCTGCTGCCCCCGGCCTCCTTGAGGAGGCGCCCCGCCTCGCCCTTGTCGTCGGCCAAGGCGAGCAGGAACAGCTCGGAGGCGATGAACTGGTCGCCGCGCTTCTGCGCCTCCTTGTCGGTGAGGTTGAGGAGCGCGTTCAGCTCGCGCGAGATTTGCACCTCGCCCCCGTGCCCCTCGACTTTTGGCAGGCGGCCGATCGCGTGGCGGACCGCTTCGCGCAGCCGCGGCGCGTTGACCCCGGCGCGCGAAAGGAGCGACGCGCTCCCGCCGTCCTCCTGCGCGAGCAGCGCCGAGAGCAGGTGCAGCGGCTCGATGAACTGCTGGTCGTTGCCGACGGCGGCGCTCTGGGCGTCGCCCAGGGCCTGCTGGAATTTGGTGGTGAGCTTGTCCAGGCGCATGATTGCGGAAGTGGGGGATTTGCCCCGGTTTTCAAGGCCGAGGAGCGCTATTTTGCAACTTTCCCCCCTCGGAGTCTTGGCTTAGACTTGGCCCGTTCCCACCGATGGCTGAGCCTTGGCGATGAAGTTCGAGCTCCAGGAGCATCTGGGGAAATACCCGATCGTGCGCGAGATCGGCAGCGGCGCCACCAGCCGAGTCTACCTCGCGCGCGACCCGTTCGCGGACCGGGAGGTCGCGATCAAGGTGTTCCTGTTCGCCGAGAACATGAGCCCGCACACCGAGCGCATGATGCACAAGGCCTTCCTCGCCGAGGCCGCTCTCGCCGGCAAGCTCAGCCACCCCCATATCGTCGGGATCTTCGACGCCGTGGTGGAGCCCGAGCAGAGCTACCTGGTGATGGAATACGTCGCGGGCACCACGCTCGAGACCTACTC
>DATEGT010000252.1:0-16382 GCA_035280025.1 Burkholderiales bacterium
GACACCCTCTCCGCCAACGCGACTTTCCTCGTAAGGGTTTTCCTGACGCGGTGCGCGGCATTTCTTTCGGAAATGTCAGATTTTCGGACGGATTGGCGAAACTACGTCACGCCGCTCCTCCCTGAAACTGGCGTTCTTACGGAGACAAGCGTTGATTTGTCTGGAGAAACGCTCGGGAACGCATGACATCCTGAATTCGATTTCCTGTTGCGACGCCCGGCTGGCGAAAAATTTCACACGTGGCACGATCGATGCATCGATGACGCGAGGACTCGCTCGCGCCACAGCAAAAAGTTCGAAATTTTCTCCGCAAGGCGGCGAACGGACCGCATTTGTGTCGGAAAGCGCGAGGGAAATCAGCGGCGACTTATGGAACGGCCCCCGATGAGAGGAACTATTGCACAAAATCGAGTGGCTCCAGCTATTGCGGAACCCGTCCATATTGCCTAGCATCTGAGGCCTGCTCCGGGAAATCGATCCGAACTTGCTGGTTCGGATCCGTCGGAGCGGTTTGCTGGACTGTACGGCTAGTCACGTTCGGGAGGGAACGGTGAGCGTTAGGATTTTCGGCCACTATGTATCGTTGCCGCTGTTGCTGCTCATGCTCGCGGAAACGGCGATTCACGTAGGGGTCGTCTACCTCGCAACAGCACTGCGCTTTCTGGATCTCAGCCTGCCTCTCTACTTCGAGGGGGCCCCGGCTGCGCTGTTCCCGCGCGCGCTCGTCTACGCGGCGACGATGATGGGGATCATGACCGCGTTCGGCCTGTACGGCTCGGCTCTGCACAAGCGGGACCGTGAATACCACGCCCGCTTCCTCGCGAGCTTCCCGGCCGGGGCGGTTGCGATGGCCATCATATTCTACGTCGTACCTGTCAGCGTTCTCGGTCGCGGCCTCATGGCCTTGAGCCTTCTTTTCTCGTTCATCCTCACCGCAATCGCCCGCGAGGTCTTCTTCCGCGTGGTCGGCCACGAGGCGCTGAAGCGCCGCGTTCTCGTGCTGGGCAGCGGATCTCGGGCTGCGGGCGTAGAAGCGCTACTGGACAAGCTCGGCCCGAATGCCGGCTTCCACCTCGTCGGGTTCGTGCAGTGCGGCGAGGGACAGCCGAGTCTGGACAAATCCAAGATGCTCGGCGACTGCACCGCGCTGCGGGGTCTCGTCGAACAATACCGAGTCGACGAGATCGTTGTCGGCGTGAGGGACAGGCGGAACGGGCACTTTCCTACCTCCCGGCTGCTCGAATGCAGGCTCGACGGGGTCACCATCGTAGACCTGCCGACCTTCTTCGAAAGGGAAACCGGGTACGTGCAGCTCAACTCGCTGAGCGCGAGCTGGATGATCTTCTCGGAAGGTTTCTCGAAGACGGGTTTCCAGAAGGTCCTGAAGCGTGTCTTCGATGTCTCCGTCAGCATCGGAATGCTGATCGCCACGCTCCCGGTGATTCTCATAGCGGCCTTGGCCATTTGGCACGAGACGGGCCGTCCCGTTCTGTATCGCCAGAAACGGGTAGGCGAGTCGGGACGGATTTTCGAGATCCTCAAGTTCCGGAGCATGAGGGTCGAGGCCGAGCGCGACGGCGTGCCAAGGTGGGCAAAGAAGGACGACGATCGCGTAACGCGGGTCGGAAGATTCCTGCGGATGGCCCGCATCGACGAGTTGCCGCAGCTGATCAATGTACTGCGCGGCGACATGAGCTTTGTGGGCCCTCGCCCGGAGCGGCCGCCTTTCGTGAGCGAGCTGAGCCGGAAAGTGCCGTTCTACGCGAGCAGACATTCCGTGAAGCCGGGGATAACCGGCTGGGCACAGATCCGCTATCCCTATGGAGCGTCGGTCGACGACGCCGTGCAAAAACTCCAGTTCGATCTCTACTACGTCAAGAACCACTCCCTGTTCCTGGATCTGGTCATCCTTCTCCAGACAACGCAGGTTGTGTTGTTTGGCCAGGGCGCGCGCTAAACCCGGGCGCGCAACGACAGTCGCGAGGAACACGCCATCGATACCGAAGCCGAACCTTATCTAGCGGGGCACCCGCAAAGGCTGGAGAGGAGAAGCCTCCCACCGAACGACGCGGTTGTGCTCGAAGTAGACCCGAGAAGTTCCGTAGTCCCAGACCTTTTCGGTTTCGGACACCGGAGTCCCCTGGATCAACCGCACTTCATCCTTGCTGGATCCGACGTCAAATACGCCTTCGCGGAGCTCGACAGGCTGATCGCGCGCGATTCGCAGGGGATTGTCCGGGTGCTGGGTCCACGAAACGACCTTCCCCTGCTCGAAGCGAATCGTCGACTTTCCGTAGTACCAGGTGTCGCCTCGTGTCAGGGTCGGGATGCCTTGAATGGCATAGACGTCGCCGAGCGTGGAACCCGCGGTGATGCCGCCCGACTGCTGAGAATCGCCGGTCCCCGAGGGCGCTTCGGAGCGGCTGTCCGGTGCCGGGCTCTCGGCGGTGGTCCCGAGGAGCGCTCGCACTCCTTCGTCGGAATAGTGGTAGACGGCAAAAGACGCCATCACGACCGAGCAGAGCACGATGAACGCGCGCTGGCGCCGTCCGGCCGCCGGCCTGGCGGGCTCTCGCCGGACCGCGCCGGCCCCGGCTGCAACCGTCGGAGGGGCGCGATCCGCTATCCCCGCCGCCGGCTCCGCGATCTTGGGCGGCTCTATGGGCGGAAGCACCCCGTGACGGCGGTAATAGCTCTCGAGCGCTTGGTACGCAATCGTGATCTGCTTGCTGCGCTCTTCGGCCATTTCCCTTTGCGATCCGTAGTCGGGAAAGCGATCCGGATGCCACTGGCCGATGAGGCGCTTGTAGCGCGCACGCAGCGCCTTCCACTCGATGTCGCGCTCTACCCTGAGGACGGCGTAGTGCCGGGAATAGTCACTCATGAAGGGAATCGCAGAGTCGGTACCCGCCTCGGTGCATTGTGGCTCAATTATTGCAAATTTCCTCACGGTGAGGACGCGGCGCGGGCCAGCAGCCGCTTTTGGGGCGTAGAGTCGATGCCTCCCGCCGGACAGCAACGGGATGAACACGTGACAACTTCAAGGCGGAGGGCACAATGAAAAGACTCTATCGGAGGGCTATCGCCCTCGTCGCCTTGGGCTTGCTCGGCTGCCAGAGCACGGCCGAGATTCCAATGGTGAGCGACCCCGCGCCCGCGGAAAAGGAGTACCGCATCGGCGCGGACGACCGGGTTCAAGTGACTGTGTGGCGCAATCCCGAGCTGTCGACGGCGGGGCCGGTCCGGCCCGACGGGAAGATCACCGTCCCGCTGATCGGCGATGTGGAGGCGGGCGGTCGCACTCCGGCCGAGGTCGCCGAACAGATCAAGAAGCAGCTGTCGGCCTATATCCGTGATCCCAACGTCGCGGTGATCATCACGGAGCTGCGCTCGCACGAGTTTCTTTCCCGGGTACGGGTTACCGGCGCGGTCAAGGCTCCGAAGTCGATCCCGTATCGGCAAGGCATGACCGTGCTGGATGTCGTTCTGGAAGCCGGAGGGGTGAATGACTTTGCCGCCCCGAATCGGACCAAGCTCTATCGCAAGACGAAGGACAAGGTGGACGTTTTCGAGGTGGAGTTGGGCAATATCCTGAACAAGGGCCAGCTCCAGACCAACATGCCCCTTCGGCCTGGCGATGTGATAACCGTTCCGGAGCGCCTGTTCTAGCCGGGCTCCGCCACCGAAATGCCGAGGGAGTGAACAGATGCAGTTGCTGCCTGAACAAATCGCAAAAGCGCTCGTCAACGAGTCTTTTCAGTCGCGCCGGATGGTCGTGACGATATTCGTCGCGGTCAACCTGATCATGCTCACCGCCGGACTCCTGTGGCCGAAGTCCTATACGGCCTCGACCAGCATTCTCGTCGACGAAAGGACCATCATTCAGCCGCTGATGCAGGGCGCCGCCGTTGCGACCGACGCGCTCGACCGCAGCAAGAACGCGCGTGAGATCATTTTCGGACGCAAGATCATGGACACGGTTCTCGAGTACGGCGGGTGGCTGAAGGCAAACCCGAGCGTCGAGGAACGGGAGCTGCTCATCGAGACCATCAAGAAGCAGACGAGCATCTCTCCGGTGGGCAAGAACATTCTGAAGATCGAATACAGGGATTTCGATCCGGAAAGAGCATTCCGGGTCACGGAGAAGATGGCGGAGCTCTTCATGCAGGAGAGCATCACCGCGAAGGCCGCGGAAAGCCGCGCGGCGTTCGCCTTCATCGAGCAGCAGACTCAGGAGTATCAGGACAAGCTGACCAACACGGAGAAGGAGCTCAAGGAGCTGCGCTCGTCGAACCTGGATGCTGCGGTCAACGAGGGGCAGCTGACCACCAAGCTGAACGAAATCCGCTCGCGCATCGAGACCACGACGCAGGAGCTGCGCGAAGCCGAGGTCAGGGAAGGCTCCCTGGAGCGCCAGGTATCGGGGGAGGCCGAATCGACCGCCGATATGTTCCGCGAGACCCAGTATCAGACGCGCATCGGAGAACTCGAATCGAAGCTCGATACCCTGCGCCTGAGCTATCTCGACACGCACCCGGACATCATCCAGGTGAAGCAGCAGATCCAGGCATTGACCGACAACCTCAACGCGGAGCGCGCGCGCCGCGAGCAGGCGACCCGGTCAGGGAAGGCAAACGAGTCGGTCGTCAGCAATCCGGTATACCAGCAACTGCGTCGGGAGCAGTCGCAGAACCAGAGCCAGATCGACGCGCTTACGGCGCGGCTCTCGGAGTTGCAGCGGCAGCTGCAGACCGAGGTTGGTCGCGGCAAGCGCATTCACAGCGACGATGCCCGCCTGGCGGAGCTTACGCGGGACTATCAGATCAACCGCGACATCTATCAGGACCTTCTGCGGCGACGCGAGAATGCGCGAGTTTCGATGAACATGGACCGCGAGCGTCAAGGCCTGACCTTCAAGATCCAGGAACCCGCGAGTCTCCCGCTTGCGCCCACGGGGTTCCGATTCTGGCATTTCGTTGTCGTCGGCATTCTCTTCAGTGTCCTGATCCCGCTGGGTGTGCTCGTCGCGAGACTTCAGTTCGATCCCCGAATTCGAGTGGGAAGCGAGATCGCCGCGGCCCACAAGGTCCCGTTCGTTGTCACCGTGCCCCATCTGTGGAGCCCTGCCGAGCTGAGGAGCCTGCGGACGGAGCTCATCCTGCTCTTTCTCGTGGTCCTGGGGACGGTCGGCGCGTCCGCGACCGCCTCCGTGTTGCGATTGATGAAGGTGCTTTGACATGAGCAAAATCGAAAAGGCGCTCAACCGGGCCCGCGAGGGCGGATTGCAGGTCGTCCCGCGCACGGACACCGGCGAGCCCGCGACCAACAGTACCTCCGTGGTGGCCTACCGCTCGGCGCACCCGGAGACCATTCCGCGCATGGCGACGAACGAGGTACGCATGCTCGCGCCGAGCGACCTCGAGCAGCGGGGCATCATCCGTGCGCAGCACGGCGAGGATCCGGCGGTCCAGGTGTTCCGCGAGTTGCGCACCAAGATCATTCAGCAGAGCCAGGGGCAAAATGCCGTCATTCTCGTCACCTCGGTGACCCGGGGGTGCGGAGGCAGTTTCGTGTCCCGGAACCTCGCGGCGGCGTTCGCGTTTGACATCGCAAAAACCGCGCTGCTGATCGATTGCCACCTCGCGAATCCGAGCGTCCACGAACTCCTTCGCAATGCTTCGGTATCGGGACTGGCGGACTATCTGGAGAACCCGGCGCTCGATATCGAGAAGATCATCCAACCCCTGGGAATTGCGCGCTATCGTCTGATCACGGCAGGGAAGCGGCACGAGGCGCCCGAGGAACTCCTTACATCGGCAAAGCTGAAACAGTTGATGGACGCGGTGCGCCGGAGATATCTGGAGCGCTTCGTCATCCTGGACGGTCCGCCGATGTCGAAGATCGCCGATATCCGCATTCTCTCGGAGCTCGCCGACTACGTGCTCATCGTGGCCCGTTATGGGAAGTCGACGAGCACCCAAATCGCAAACGGTGTAAGCGCCGTCGGTGACAAGAAGCTGTTGGGAATAGTCTTCAACGAAGAGCCGCGCATTCCGCGGGTCCGCTGACGAGATGCCGGGAGGCGCCGAAAAGGCTGGCCGCGCCGCCCGGCTCCAGCCAAGGGCGGGACTATCCTGGCACAGGGCGCTGGTCTGGGCGTGCCTGTGCCCGGCTCCCGCTCTTGCGGCGCAGGTTGACTACGGCGTCGGGCTTTCTGCGACGTACGAAAGCAATATCTTCCGCACCACCACCGACGAACGCCGCGAGCTGTACGAGTCTCTCATGGGTGCGGTTTTCCTGCGGGAGGACAACCGCGATCTGGCCGTGCGGATGCTGGTTCAGGCCGAGCACCGGCATTTCACCCAGAAGACGTTCGGCGACGACACGACAATGTTCCTCGACGGCGCGGGGCTGTGGACCATCTCGCCCGAGCGCTTCACCTGGACCCTCGAGGACACCTTTCGCGAAGTTCAGCTCAATGTCACGGCTCCGGATACGCCGGGCAACCGGACCAAGTCCAACACGCTGAGCACGGGGCCCGACCTGACCTTCGCCTTGAGCAGCGTCAATTCGGTAGTGCTCGGCGGCAGATACGGCCGGTTCGACGTCGACAACAGCGTCACCGACAACAAGCGATACGGTGGCTATCTTCGCGGCATTCATCTGTTGTCGCTGCAGTCCAGGCTGTCCCTGAACTTGGAGGCGAACCGCGTGTTTTTCGAGCCGGAGGCCACGCCTTACCCGAACGTCCTCCAGGAGAATTTCTACGGTCGCTACGAATCCCTGTACGCTGGCAGCGGTGTGACGGTGGATTTCGGCCGCACCGTCGTCACGCAATACGACGGCGGGCAGACGCTCGACGGAAACATCGCGCGGCTCACGCTGCTCAAGGCTTTCGGCACGGAGTCGACGGTCCGGATGTCCTATTCGGACGAGATCTCGGACACGTACAGCGACTTGCTTCGCGGGGTCACGCTGGCGGGAATCCCGACGGACCCCGGAGTCGTTCTCATTCAGGGCGTTGCCACCGCGGACCTGTACCACAGCAAGCTCGGCAGCGCAGCGTATCTGAACCAGGGCGGCCGTTTCCAGTACACTCTGCTGGCAGTGGGTCGCAAGGTCGATTTCGCGACCTTGGACCAGGACTACGAAGAGAGGACCGGCAGACTCTACCTGAGCTGGCTGCAGTCCGGCGCGATGCGCTTCAGCGCGTCCTTCGACTACTCCAAGCGGAACTATCTGACGCTGACCGTAGACCCTACGACGCCGGGCTCACCCTTACGCGAAGACATCGATCGCAACTATCTGGCGACCTTGGAATACAAGTTGAATCAGAGTCTGACACTCACGCTCGTGGGCAATTTGATCAGGCGCGACAGCACTGCGCCGGCAATCAGCTACGTGGATCGAAGGGGAATGATCCTGCTGGGATACACCTTCGGTCACCAATTCGAGATGCAATCCAGGCGATAATCGACCCATGTACCTCGAGCATTTCGGTCTTACCACCCACCCCTTCCGGCTGACGCCGGACAGCGATTTCCTTTTCATGAGCGAGCCCCACAGCCGCGCCAAGGTCTACATGGACTATACGGTGTGGAACCGCGAGGGTTTCGTCGTGATCACCGGCGAGATCGGTTGCGGAAAGACGACGCTTATTCAGAAGCTCCTCTCGGAGCTCAATGAGAGCGTCGTCGTCGCAAAGGTGTTCCAGACTCAGCTGGACGAGGTCGAGTTCCTGCAGGCGGTGCTGGTCGAGTTCGGGCTGAATCCATTCAACGCGAAGAAGGTGGAGCTCTTGGACATGCTCAACACCTTCCTCGTCGACCAGTTCCTTCAACAGAAGCAGATCGTGTTGATCGTCGACGACGCGCACAACCTGAGCCTCAAGGTGCTGGAGGAGATCCGGATGTTCGCGGGCCTCGAGACCAGGAAGGAGAAGATCCTCCACGTGATCCTGGTCGGCCAGCCTCAGCTGAACGAGATGCTCGACCATCCGGACATGCAGCAGCTGATGCAGCGCGTGAAGCTTCGCTATCACATTCGCGCTCTGACTGAGCTGGAGGTGAATGACTACGTTCGCCACAGATTGACCATCGCCGGCGCGTCGACCCGGATGCCGTTCCAGCAGCATGCTCTGCCGGTCATCTACAAGTATGCCGGAGGCATTCCGCGCCTGATCAACACGCTTTGCGACACCGCGCTGACCTGCGCGTATGCCGACAACCTGCGGGAAGTGACACCGCAGGTGCTGGAGGCTGCGGCAAAGGAACTCCAATGGCCCGTCCACACCGAACGGGTCGAAAAAAACCGGCAAAAGGTGCGGCCGATTTCCCCGGAGGGCGGAGTGCAGGGGATCCTGCGCGAGCAGGCTCAGACGCTCGCGGCGATCGCCGCGCACTTGGGGATGCTGGAGAAAAAAGGGGCTCCGGGACTGGAATCCATAGAGAAGAGCCTCATGGCGATCGAGAAGCACCTTCGGAATCTTTCACAGAGCAGCAAGGTCGAAACGGGGCCGGAGCACGGCACCGGCCGTCAGAAGGTGTCGGGCTAGGGCGACGAATCTGGCGCGCGCGCTCGCGCCGCAGCGCAAATTCTCACGGAAGTGTTAGTATTTTCGCTCGATCCGTGAGAAATTCCCCCAATGAATGCAATGGCTTATGACATATGCATAAGAACTGCGTAGAGTGCGACAGGTCCCACGGAAGATAAGTCTCAGCAGACCTGTTTATACACCGTTCATTACCAAGCGGACTTTATCGAGCCAGCGTTGTCGACTCGATGAAGTGCGAAGGGGTCAAACACTATGAATACGGGATGCAAGCCCGAGCGCCGTGAGTTCCTGAGAACGCTCACGCTGTCGACAGCCGCGCTGGTTGTGGGCGGGTGTGGCTCGCAGGTCTCGTTGACGCCCGCGTCGAGCACCTCCAACTCCGGCAATCCCGGCGGTCCCCCGCCTCCGCCGCCCCCGCCGCCCCCGGCGAATCGGGCGCCGGTGTGGCAAACAGTGCCCAACATCACCTTCACCAAAGGCGTTGCCTCGAGCGTTTCGATCGCATCCTACGTCAGCGACCCCGATGGCGATCCGCTCACGATCACCAAGAATGCGACGGCGTTGCCCGCTGGCGTTACCTATGACCAGGCCAACAAACGCTTCGTCTACGACGGAGTGGGAGCCCTCGCCACGACGAGCGGACATATCCTAACCGCCAGTGACGGCAAGCCCTGATGGCGCAGACTTCCTCGGTACCGTTCTCGGTCGGCGTCGTAAATCTTCCGCCGGTCTGGACCACAGTCCCCACTATCGCCTTCGTGCAGGGGACGCCGTCGACCATTTCGATCGCGGCTTTTGCAAGCGATCCCAACGGAGATGCGCTCACGATCACGAAGAATTCCGTCGCGTTGCCCGCCGGAGTCACATATGACCAGGCCAACAAGCGGTTCGTCTACGACGGCATCGGCGCGGTCGGCTCTACGAGCGGCAATGTCCTGACTGCAGACGACGGCAAGCCGTGACGGTCGGCGCGCAGATGATCCGGAGTCGATAAATGGCGAGCACAAACAGCAGCCCCTTCGGCGTTGCGATTGTTCCTGCCACCGGCGCCTCCTCGGTTCCGACGGTTGACGATGAGCGCGCGACGTACACGCTTTGGGGCTGGACGTGGACCGAAGCCACCGCGAACCCCGTCTACAATCAAGCCGGACCCGAGCTGAAGCCTCCGGCTTCGAGCTTCGTGATCACGAGTCCGGACATCCACGGCGACACGGAAGGGGACGACGTCTGGGCTTACCTGCAGGCGTACCGGCGGCGCACCTCTGGCAATACCGGCTACCTGCAACGCGCGCAAGGATGGCGCGATTACTACGTGAGCAGGTTCGAGAAATCGCCTGAACAGGCGAACGACGAGGATTTCCTTTTCGACCACTTCTACGGGTGGGGCCTGCAGCAGTACGGAACGCAGCTGAATGACGCAGGTGCGCAGGCCGAGGCGCTGAAGATTTGCACGACGTTGCACGACTGGTGGGCCGCGGGAGGCCGGACCGGCCCCGGACAGACTTGGCCAACGCCCGGCGTATTCGACATCGCTCACTACGGCCATCGCGGTCCGGCACGCAATCTGCATACCGCGGCGGTCGTCGCGGACGCGACCGGCGACGCCAAGGCGGTGGAACTTCGAGATCGTCTCATCGATCTGTGGCTCCAATCACCCGACTGGCAGGACATGCCCGGCGGCATGGGGATGTACTGGGTGTCCTCGGACCAGATGGGCTTCTACAACGTGTCGCCGCCGCTGGACTTCAACAAGGGTGACCGGGCGGTATCGAGCTTCCACATCGGACAATTGGCGGAGGCGTTTTTCGCTTGCTGGCTCTCACCGACGGTGACGCAGGCGCGCAAGACCGCGTTGAGGGCGAAGATCGTCGCCATGGCCACGTACATGCGGGCGAACGGTCTCGATCCGGACGCGCGCTACAGCTCCGACACTCTCGGAATCCTGGGCTCGGGGGGAGCGTGGTGGAACTACTCGCTGGGCCTCAATCGACCGATACCCACCTCGACCTCCTGGGACGGGTCCTACACGGTTTCGATCGTCAACCTGCTCGTGATGGGCTACAAGTTCACCGGGGATTCGACTTTTCTCACAGGAAATCCTCCACCGGGGACGACGAACGGGCCGTATTCAGCGAAGTACTGCTTCAATCGCGGGACGAAGAACGTTTTCGGGAGCATGACGTTGCGGGAAAGCGGACCGGACGGGCAGACGGCCCCGGCCGGCGGCAACGAGAACGTTGCTTGGCACTTCGTGGATACGCGGTTCGACAGCAGCTCCGGAAACATATACTTGTACAACAACAAGGGCGAGTTGCAGTACACGTACCTGATTTTTGAAAACGGCGGCGCGCCAACCCTTCTCTAGGCGCCGGTATGGCCACGACAGATTCCAATCCGTTCGACGTAAAGGTCAATCCTCCCAGCTCCCTCGCGACGACCGCGGCCGGGATGGCACCGGGGTCCTGGACGACCTTCAGCTGCAACTTCGTGACTCCGGGGACGACTCCAGGGACCTTGGACGCGCTGCTAGACGTCGGCGGCGGGAAGCGGTGCACCGAATACTCGGACAAGATGGTCTGGGACTCGGGGAGGAGACAGATCTATTTCACGGGCGGGGGGCACGGACAGCAGGAAAAAACCATTGTCTACAACGACGATACCAAGACGTGGACTGACCTCGGGAGCCCCCCGTGGTTTTCCGTGAACCCGGGTGGCGCGACCCACGGCTACCAGCACAATACCTTCGCCGGCAGCACGCACTACTTCATGCAGTTCGCCACCAATACCACTATCCACACTCGTAACGTCGTAACGGGTGCATGGGCCTTGCTGAACACGTCCGGGGTGGACTTGGGATCGACCGGCGCGATCGGATCCCTGGAATGGTTTCCGACATTCGGCACCGGCAGCCTTATCCTGGTGAGTGGGGGTGCCAGCGACGTGTACCGCTGGAACGGCTCGACTTGGTCGAGCGTCGCGCCCCTGCCTTCGATGGGCGGCTACCACAACGTCGGCGTATACAGCCCACTCAAGGATATCCTCTACTTTGGCGGTGGCAACGGTTCGACGAACCTCTATACGATGTCCAAGACCGGCGCGATCACCAGCAGGGCGAATTCCCCTGTGGAGTTCGGCATCATCGCTTCGATCACGACGGTCGATCCGGTAAGCGGCAAGCTGATCGTAGCGTCCAACGACAAGGTAATCCGGGTGTACGATCCCGTGTCGAACGCATGGACCACCGATACCGCGCCGCCGGCCGGATTCTGGTCCGATACGATCTATTCCGAGGGGGAAGCCATGGGTATCACCGCGGCGCCGATCTACGACTACGGCGTGACCATGTTTCTCACCATCTCGGGGCCGACCGTCTATTTGCGCAAGGGCAGGTAGTCGGTACGCCCCACGCGCGTCGCATGCCAGTGAGGCGCGCATAGTCACCGCGAATTCCAGCCCGTTCAGCATCCGAGTCGAAGCCCCGACGCCGCTCAAAGCGGCCGCGGCGGGAATGGCGCCGGGATCCTGGGCGACGTTCCCGACGCAGTTCGAAGGCAAGGGGACGCTTTCCTCCCTGATCGATGCCGGGGACGGACACAGGATCACCGAGTACGCCGACAAGATGGTGTGGTTTCCCGGCCGGCACGAGATCCATTTCACCGGCGGCGGGCACGCGTCGAACGAGAAGACCATCGTCTACACCGAGATCGACAACACTTGGCACGACCTGGGAACGCCGCCCTGGTACGTGAAATCGTCCGGGGGAGCGGTCCACGGCTATCAGCACAACGCCGGCGACGGCAACACCGACTACTATCTGCATTTCGGCGGCGCGACGATTCACACGAGAGACGCCGCGAGCGGAACCTGGGGCGTGCTGGATACCGGCATCAGGCTCGGGTCCGGCGGCGCGATCGGCGCGCTGGAATGGTTCCCCACATTCGGCAGCGGCAGTCTCATTATCGTCAACGGCAACGCCGACGGCGTGTACCGCTGGAACGGCAGATCCTGGTCGAACATCGCGCGGCTGCCGGCGATGGGTCGCTACCACAACGTCGCCGTGTACAGCCCGATCAAGGACCTGATGTATTTCGGCGGGGGCAACGGCTCCCAGCAGCTCTACACCCTGTCGAGGACCGGCAAAATCACGCCCAGGGCGAGCTGTCCGGTCGGGTTCGGGATCAACCAGTCGGTCACCACGATTGATCCGGCGAGCGGCAAGCTCCTGCTCGCCTGCTACGACAAGGTGATCCGCATCTACGATCCCGATACCGACGCATGGTCCACCGATACCGCGCCGCCACCCGCTTTCTGGTCCGGCAACATGTATTCCGAGGGACAGGTGATGGGGATCGTCGCTGCGCCGGTCTACGACCACGGCGTCACGATGTTCATCGCGATCTCGGGACCGGCGATCTACCTGCGCAAGGGCAGGTAGGCTTCAGTCGAGCTCGAACGCCGTCTCGTAGTTCTTGCGCAGAGCCGTGTTCTGGTCGGCCTTGCGCAGGTAGCAGTTGCCGACCGCGAGAACCTCGATCTCCGTTCCCATGAAGCACCCGAAGGCGTCTTCCGGAGTACACACGATCGGCTCGCCGCGCACGTTGAAACTGGTATTGACGAGAACGGGGCACCCGGTTCGAGCGTTGAACGCGCTGATCAGCGCGTGATACCGCGGGTTGGTCTCCTCGTGCACGGTTTGGATGCGCGCCGAGTAGTCGACGTGCGTCACGGCCGGGATCGACGACCGGGGCACGTTGAGCTTCTGGATGCCGAAGAGTGCGTTCTCCTCGGGGGTCATCTCCCGCTGGTGCCGCTTGAGAACGTCGGCAACGAGAAGCATGTAGGGGCTGTCGCAGTCCATCTCGAACCAGTCGCTGACATTTTCCCGGAGCACCGACGGAGCGAAAGGGCGGAACGATTCGCGGTACTTCACCTTGAGGTTGAGCACCGATTGCATGGTGGGCGAGCGCGGGTCGCCGAGAATGGAGCGCGCGCCGAGCGCGCGGGGCCCGAACTCCATGCGTCCCTGGAACCATCCCACAGCGCTTCCCGCGGCGAGGGCATCGGCTGTCTGCTGGACGAGCCGCTCGTCGCTGACCGTCTCGAAGCGTGCGCCGGCGCTCTTCAAGCGCCGCTCGATGTCGCTTTGGTCGAAGGCCGGACCCAGGTAGGAGCCCTGCATCAGGTCGAGGGCGCCGTTCAGCTCGCGCGGCTGTCCCCGGAAAAGGTGATAGGCGCAGAGGGCGGCCCCGAGCGCTCCCCCGGCGTCGCCCGCGGCGGGCTGTACGAACACGCGCTTGAAGCTGCGGTCGCGGACGACCTTGCCGTTGGCTACGCAGTTGAGAGCGACGCCCCCGGCGAGGCAGAGATTTTCGGCACCCGTCTCGGCGGCCAAAGTTCGCGTCAGGCGCAGCACGATCTCGTCGGTGACCGCCTGGATCGAAGCCGCCAGATCCATGTGCCGCTGCACGAGCAACTCGTCGGCCCTGCGCGGCGCTCCGCCGAACAGCCTGTCGAAGGCCTTGTTCGTCATGCGCAGGCCGGTGCAATAGTCGAAGTAGTCGAGGTTGAGGCGGAACGACCCGTCGGGTTTGAGATCGATGAGGTTGTCGAGAATCAGCTTCGCGTACTTCGGCTCGCCGTAGGGCGCCAGACCCATGACCTTGTACTCGCCCGAATTGACCTTGAACCCGGTGTAGTACGTGAATGCCGAGTACAGCAGCCCGATCGAGTGAGGGAAATGGATCTCACGCCGCATCTCCAGGTGATTCCCGGAGCCGAAGCCGACCGAGGTCGTCGCCCACTCGCCCACCCCGTCCATGGTGAGCACCACCGCTTCGCGAAAGGGCGAGGCGAAGAATGCGCTGGCGGCGTGGCTCTGGTGATGCTCGGCGAAGAGGAGGCGTTTGTTCCAGTCGTATTCGGGCGCGAAGCGCTTGAGCTCGCGCTTGAGAAGGGACTTCTGGAACAGCTTTTCCCGAAGCCAGACCGGAATCGCCATCGAGAAGGACTGCAGGCCTCGCGGGGCGAACGCGAGGTAGGTCTCGAGCAGCCGTTCGAACTTGAGGAACGGCTTGTCGTAGAACACGACGTGATCCACCGCGTCCAGTCCGATCCCCGCCTCCTCGAGGCAATACTCGACCGCGTGGCGCGGGAAACGTGCGTCGTGCTTCTTCCTCGAGAAGCGTTCCTCCTGCGCGGCGGCCGTGATGCGGCCGTCGGTGACCAGCGCGGCCGCGCTGTCATGATAGAAGGCCGAAATGCCGAGGATCCGCATGGGAAAAGCCGGGTCCTGCGCTCAGAACAGGGTGTAGATGAACGGCGCCACGGCGCTGCCCTTGGCCAGGATGACCAGGCCCCCGAACACGGCGAGCATCACGATGATGGGGATGAGCCAGTACTTGCGGCGCGCCCGCATGAAAGTCCAAAGCTCGGAAAGAAAGTCGATCATGGTCGTCTCAGAATTGGCGCGGCATTGTATCAGGCGGCGGCCCGGGCGGCGTGCGATCGATCCAGTAGCTCCGCGCCGAAGGATCGAGCTTGAGTCGCAGCGGATCCTTGCCGCGCAGGCGCAGGAGCAGGGCAATCGGCGTCACGGTGCTGAAGAACAGGAACGCCATCACGACGGGATTGACGATTGCGTGAAGGAGCAGGCCGAACTTCATCCACAGCCGGTTCAGCGGGGCCAGGATCTTCGGCGCCGTGAGCGCCACGATCAGAAACGCCGCGCCGACGCCGAGGCTCCACCAGCGAACGGGATTTCCGTGGAGCAGGGGAAGCAGCCCTATGATCGCGAAGACCGTTGCGAAAACGAAACCGAAGGCGCGCTCCGAGGAAGTCTTGATCTCTTCCTCGCGAGCGAAGTCCTCGTGGATTTGTTGCTCGCTTTTCGTGCCCGCCACCCGCACCGCCCTCCCTGCCGCTGAGTCCGAGTTTGACATACGTGTATCCCCTCCACAAGCAGTTTCCAGGCCGGAAGAGGAGGGACCGGACGCCGCCGAGGCGCTTGCGAGAAAAAAAGTGTGAACTGTTCCACGGTTCTCGCGTTGTGATGTCGCACAATACGCGGCAACTGCGCGGCGCAAGGTGGAGGGCGCGCGAGTCAGAGTAATATATATGCGACGGTCAACACCGGCGGGCGGAGCCGGTCGGCACAAGGAGCACAAATGCGGACACTCGGTATCGCCTCGCGGGCTTGCGCGGTCGCGCTCGTGATCGCGCTCGGCGGTTGCGGCACCGGCTCGGTCAGCCCCACGGCGTCGGCGATCGCGGACACGAGCGCTCCGATCGTGTCGATCACGTCGCCAACCGGGACCGGCAGCTTCTCGACGGCGAACGGCGCCGTGGCCGTGGCAGGCAGCGCGTCCGACAATGTCGCCGTCACCGGCGTCTCGTGGAGCAATGCCGCCAACGGCGGCGGCGGAAGCGCGAGCGGCACGGCGAGCTGGAGCGTTGCGACCATCGTTCTGGTCGCCGGCGTCAACACCATAACGGTAACGGCGCGCGACGCGGCCGGAAATTCGGGCAGCGCCACGCTGGCCGTGACGTACAACCCGGGCGGCACCAGCAGCCTTTCGGGGAACGTCGACAGCTCGCTCATCAATCGCAGCGTCACGAACACGGTCTACGTCTACAGCGGCACCGTCACGCCGACCGGCGCCACCACGCCCTTTGCGACCACGGTCGCGACCCAGGACACGGGCGCCTGCACCTTCAGCTACCAGTTCGGCTCGCTGCCTGCGGGCACGTATACCGTGGCGTTCAGCAACAACGGGACGACGTTCCGCGGCGTGTCGACGGTGACGCTTCCCGCCGTGAGCACCTACAATGT
>DATEGT010000253.1:0-13556 GCA_035280025.1 Burkholderiales bacterium
CGGTGCGATGCAGAACGCGGCGGCGAGAATCACCGGGCTCCCGCGCAACACCCAACGAACGCAACTTGATTCGCGATACATGATCTCCTCCTTTTTTAAAGACAGGTCCCTGCTGTCGTTCGAGTCCTGCGGAGACCTTAGGTTCCTGCGCCCCGATGTCGGGAGTTCGCCACGCCGCGGCGCCTATGGGATAATCCGCGCTGCAAGAAACCGGGGGCGACTTGGTTTCGACGCGGGTATCGAAGCAGCTTCAGGGCATGCCGAGGACCAGAGCACCTCGTAAATCCATCTGGAAATCCATAAACGCCAACGACGAGCGTTTCGCTCTAGCCGCCTAATACCGGCTAGACGCTGCACTGGCTTGCTGATGGGCCAGGCTCCCTAAAAGGAGTGCAGCGTCATTCACATCAGCCTCTCCTCCCGGTCTGGCCGCTTGGCCGGGGGGATCCGTCGAAGCGGCTGGCCGAACGTCAGCCTGCCGGTGGGCGGGCGCGAGGCGAGATCCAAACCACCAGGCTAAGCATGTAGGCCTGACTGTGTAGGACTTGCGGACGCGGGTTCGATTCCCGCCGCCTCCACCAATCCGACCGTCACGGGAAACCTGCCGAAATCCCGGGACACCCGTCAACAGCAGGCGGTGCGGGAGAATTGACGGCGGCGAACGCGCGCATCAAGGCGCGATACCCGCCTCCGCGTCGGCGGCGATCATCCGCCTGAAGTGGCTTTCCATGCGCGCGGCGTCGGGCCTGACTCCCGTGAAGTGCTCGAAGGCCTCGACCGCCTGCCACACCGCCATCCCTCCTCCGTCGAGCGTGCGGCAACCCAGCTTTTTCGCGGCCGACAGCAACTCGGTCTCCAACGGCACGTACACGATCTCCGCGATCCAGAGATCCTTTCGCAGCAACGACGGGTCGAACGGCACGCCGGGGTGGCCGGCCATGCCCGTCGGCGTCGCGTGGATCACGCCGTCTGCGCGCCCGACGACCGACGCGACCTCGCCCGCGGTGACGAGGAGGCGGCCGGGAAACCGCTCGCCCATGCGCCGCGCGAGCGCACGCGCGCGCTCCTCGTCGCGGTCGACGACGAACAGCCGCTCCGTGCCGGAGGCGAGGACCGCGTACGCCGCGGCCGCGCCGGCCCCGCCTGCGCCTACGAGCACGATCGACCGCCTGCGCGCATCGCGCAGCTTCTCGCCGAACGGCACCGCGAAGCCCGCCCGATCCGTGTTGAATCCCTTGCGCTTGCCGTCGCTGAACACGACCGTATTGACCGCGTCGATCGCGCGAGCCTCGTCCGAGAGCTCGTCGAGCAGCGGCAGCACCGCCTGCTTGCACGGATGCGTGATGTTCAGCCCGTCGTACCCGGCTGCTTGCGCCGATTCGATCAGCCGCGGAAGATCGCCCGCCTTGCGGCCGGCCTGCGCGAGGTCGATGAGCTCGTAGCGCAGCGTCAGCCCGTGATGCCGCGCCTCCTCCTCGTGCAGCGCGGGAGAGCGCGATCCCTGGATTCCCTCGCCGATCAGGCCGACCAGGAACTGGGTCTTGTTCTTCATTGCGGATATGGTAAGCCCTGCCCAGGCGCCGGTCACTTGCGGCGGCCGGTCATTGTGGGCGATTATCGCCCGGGAGGGAGCGCCTTTCGCGCGCTTTCCGGGGAGGGAACCATGGGGAAGAAGCCCGCGCTCGACAAGCGCGACTGGATTGCGGGCCTCGAGAAGGGACTGCGCATCATCGAGGCGTTCAACGACACTCACCCGCGGCTCACGCCTTCGACGGCGGCGTGGCGCACCGGCATCACGCGCACCGCGGCGCGCCGCTATCTGCGGACCCTGCATCACCTCGGCTACCTCGAGAGCAACGGCCGGATGTTCTGGCTGACGCCGCGCGTGCTCAGGCTGGGGTGGTCGTACTGCGACTCCGCCAAGGTCCCGCGCGCGGTGCAGCCCTTCCTCCAGCAGATCAGCGCCGAGCTGGACGGCGCGAGCTATTTCGCGGTGCTGGACGAGGACGACGTGGTATGCGTGGCCCGCGACGGCTCGACGCGCGTGCACAACGGCTTCGTCATCGGGGCGCGCGTGTCGGCGAACATCTCTTCGGCGGGGATCGCGCTGCTGTCCTGCCTCAGCGCCCGCGAAGTGGACCGCTGGCTGGCCGGGCGCACCTTCATGCCGTATACGCCGTACACCGTGACGACCCACGACGGAGTGCGCGAGCTCATCGGCGCCGCGCGCCGCAGGGGCTACGCCCTCCTCGAGCAGCAGCTGGAGCGCAAGGTCCGCGGGATCGGTGTGCCGATCCGCACGCGCAACGCCGGCGTGGTCGGAGCGATCGGCATCAGCCTCGCGATGGAGAAAGAGACCACCGATCACGCGGTGTCCCGGGCCCTGCCGCTGCTCCGGGAAGCCGAGTATTCGCTGAGGACCCTGCTCTAGTCCGCGTCCCCGCCGCGCCCCGCGGCTTCCGAAACCGGGCGCTTATCGACCGCGGTCGGGCGATTAACGCGCACTAGCGTGCGCGCGCCCATTTGGTTCCGCTGCCCCTCTACATAACATCCTCCGTGCTCGTCGCGACTGCGAGCGAGCCAACAAAGGAGGGGCATCATGAAAAGGAGCGGGATCGCGCTGGCGCTCGGGGCGCTGGCGTTCACCTCGGCGGGCGCCGCGCACGCGCAGAACACGCTGAGCATCAGCAAGGACGGCGCCACCGTCACGGTCTACGGTGACATCGACTACTACCTCAGCTACATGACCAGCAGCTCGGGAAGCAAGCTGATCGCGCTGCAGGACGGCGCGTACCTGCGCACCCGTCTGGGATTCAAGGGGGACAAGGACCTCGGCAGCGGATACGCAGTCAAGTTCAACGCCGAGCAGGGGCTGAACGAAACCAACGGCGCGCAGGCCGACGCGACGCGCCTGTTCGACCGCCAGCTCTGGGCGGGATTCGCGACTCCGGGCGGCGAGATCCGCTTCGGACGGCAGAACTCGGCGATCTTCTACCGCGGCGGATACATCGACTTCACGGCGCGGACCCTGGGCTCCGTCGTGAACAGCTTCGGCACGCCCTCCCGCTACGACAGCGACATCGCCTACATCTCGCCGCGCTGGGCGGGCTTCCTCGCCGAGGTGCACTACTCGATCCAGGGATCGCAGCCGGAGCACACCACCAACCAGGCGGTGTACCAGGGAGCTCTGGACTACGAGAACGGTCCGTTCCGCGTCGGATACGCCGGGATCGGAGGCAGGCCGCCCGAAGGCTCGGTCGTCGACAAGAACGTCGTCTACAACAACTTCTACGCCGACTGGGACTACGGCAAGGGCAAGGTATACCTCGTCTTCATCCGGTCGAACAACCAGAGCACCACCGCGGGCACCGGCGGAACCCTCAACAACGGCGGCAACCCGCTGGGAACGACGGGCTCGCTCGTGACCGGCACTGACACCGGCGCGAACACCTACTACAACATCTCCCAGATCTCCGCGGATTACTGGATCCACCCGAAGGTGCGGATCGGCGCGCTCTACGGAAAGATCAAGGACGACTCCGGCGGCGGGAAGAACGCCGACGGCTGGGCGATCGGCGCCTACTGGGACGTCACCAAGGAGCTGATGCTCTACGGTCTCGGCAATTCGCTCGCGAACGATCCCAACGCGGGCTTCCGTCCCTCGGGCTCGGCGGGCCTGACGAAGACCTTCACCGCCCCGGCCGACGTGAACGGGCAGACGATCCGGATGCTCGCGTTCGGAGCGGTTTACAAGTTCTGATCGCGGGCGCTAGGCATCCTGCCGGCGGAGCGCGTATGCTCGGCTGCGCCGGCAGCGATGGGAAAGGGGGGCGGAAACGGTGAGCAGGCTGATCGCGGGGTATTGCCGCCTGATCGAGTGGGCGATCGGCGCCGCCCTCGCCGTCATGGTCGTGCTCGTGTTCGGCAACGTGGTGCTGCGCTACGCGTTCAACTCCGGCATCACGGTTTCCGAGGAGCTGTCGCGCTGGCTGTTCGTGTGGATGACGTTCCTCGGCGCGGTGGTCGCCATGAAGGAGCACGCCCACCTGGGCACGGACGTGCTGGTCTCGAGGCTCGGCATCGCGGGGAAGAAGGCCTGCCTCGTCGCCGGCCACGTCATGATGCTCTACGCCGCGTGGCTGATCTTCTCGGGCAGCCTCGCGCAGACGCGCATCAACTGGGACGTCCAGGCCCCGGTGACCGGCGCGTCGGTGGCCCTCTTCTACGCGTCCGGCATGGCGTTCGCCGTCTCGGCCGCGGTCCTGCTGGCGCTGGAGCTCGCGCGCACGCTGACCGGCCGCGCCTCGGAGAAGGACCTCCTCACCGTGCAGGATTCCGAGGAGTCCGCGCAGCTCGAGGGCCTTCGCGCCGGGGGCCGCTCCGCCCCCGGGGAAGCGCCGCCGCGAACATGACCGTCGCGATCTTCCTGGGCTCGCTGCTCGCGGTCATGGCGCTGGGCGTGCCGATCGCCTTCTCGCTGCTCCTGTGCGGCGTCGCGCTGATGTGGCACCTGCATCTCTTCGACGCCCAGATCCTCGCCCAGAACCTCGTCGAGGGCGCGAACAGCTTCCCGCTGCTGGCGGTGCCCTTCTTCCTGCTCGCCGGCGAGATCATGAACGTCGGCGGCCTGTCGCGGCGCATCGTCGACGCGGCGCTGGCGCTGGTCGGCCACGTCAGGGGCGGGCTCGGGTACGTGGCGATCATCGCGGCCTGCCTGCTCGCCTCCCTGTCGGGCTCAGCGGTCGCCGACGCGGCGGCGCTCACCGCGCTCCTGCTGCCGATGATGGCCGCCGCGGGCCACGACCGCGCCCGCTCCGCGGGCCTGATCGCCGCGGGCGGAATCATCGCGCCGATCATCCCTCCGTCGATCGGCTTCGTGATCTTCGGCGTCGCAGCCAACGTGTCGATCACCAAGCTGTTCCTCGCCGGCGTCGTGCCCGGGCTGCTCATCGGCGCGTCCCTCTGGGCCACCTGGTGGTGGCTCAGCCGGCGCGAAACCGTTCCGGTGCCGCCCCGCAAATCGCTTCCCGAGGTGGCGCGGGCGCTGCGCGAGTCCGGCTGGGCGATGGGCCTGCCGCTCATCATCCTGGTCGGCCTGCGCTTCGGCGTGTTCACCCCGACCGAAGCCGCGGTCGTCGCCGCCGTGTACGCGCTGTTCGTCGCCACCGTCGTCTACCGCGAGCTGCGGCCCCGGCAGATCTTCCGCGTGTTCGTGAGCGCCGCCAAGACCACCTCGATCATCATGTTCCTGGTGGCGGCGGCGCTGGTCTCCTCCTGGCTGATCACGGTGGCCCGGATTCCCGATCAGATGCTCGCCTTGCTCGAGCCCTTCATGGGGAACCGGACGCTGCTGATGATCGCGATCATGGTGCTGGTCATGGCCGTGGGCACGGCGATGGACATGACGCCGACCATCCTCATCATGACCCCGGTTCTGATGCCGGTGGTCAAGGCCGCGGGCATCGACCCGGTGTACTTCGGCGTGCTCTTCATCATCAACAACGCCATCGGGCTGATCACGCCGCCGGTCGGCACCGTGCTCAATACCGTCGCCGGCGTCGGCCGCATCAGGATGGACGAGGTCACTCGCGGAATGCTGCCGTTCATGTGGGCCGAGTTCGCAACGATGTTCCTGATGGTTCTGTTTCCCTGGCTCGTCACCGGGCCGGCGCGCTGGCTCGGCAGCTGAGTTCCGGCCCGCCCGCGCGCCGGCTGCGGCCCACCCCAACCACCGAGAGGAGAAAGCGATGATTCGATCCGTCCCCCGCGCTACGGCCGTAGCGCTGCTCGCGCTGCTCGCCGCAGCCGCCCACGCCCAGATCCAGGAGCGGACCATCAAGTTCACGACGCAGAATCCCAAGGGCCATCCGCTCGTGACCGGAATGGAGAAGTTCGCCGAGCTGGTGGCAGCCAGGACCGGGGGCAGGATCAAGGTCAACCTCTTTCCCGGCGGGGTTCTGGGCGGCGACGCGGCGAACGTCTCGGCGCTCCAGGGCGGCACCATCGAAATGGTCGTGCTGAACTCCGGCATCCTCGCCTCGCAGGCGAAGGAGTTCGCGGTATTCGATTTTCCGTTCATGTTCGCCGACGCCCGCGAGGCCGACGCCGTCGTCGACGGAGACTTCGGCAAGATGATGCTCGCCAAGCTGGACGGCAAGAACATGCACGGACTGGCCTACTGGGAGCTCGGTTTCCGCAATATCACCAACAGCCGGCGCGCGATCACCAAGGTCGACGACATCGCCGGGCTGAAGATACGGGTCATCCCCAACGCGATCAACGTCGACTGGGTCAGCGTCCTGGGCGCGAACCCGACGCCGATGGCCTTCCCGGAGGTGTACTCGGGCCTGGAGCAGAAGGCCATCGACGGCCAGGAGAATCCGCTCACCGTGATCCTCGCCAACAAGTTCTACGAGGTCCAGAAGTACCTGACCATCACGAACCACCAGTACAACCCGCAGACGGTCATCGTGAGCGGGAAGCTCTGGGACGCCCTGAGCGCCGAGGAGAAGAGGATCTTCACCGACTCCGCCCTCGAGGCGGGCAGGTACCAGCGGAAGGTCTCGCGCGAGCAGGCGGGGCACGCCCTCGAAACCCTCGGGAAGGACGGCATGCAGATCACGCGGCTCAGCGCCCCGGAGCTCGAGAAATTCCGCGCCAGGATGAAGCCGGTGATCGCGAAGCATTCGGCCATCGTCGGGGCCGAGGTGGTCGAGGCGTTGATGTCGGAGCTGAACAAGCTGCGCAAGTAAGGTAACCTTGCGCTTGTTCCGCCGGAACGGGCCGACTCATGAAAGTCCTCGTGCTTCACGGCATCAACCTCAACATGTTCGGCAAGCGCGATCCCGCCCAGTACGGCACGATCACGCTCGCCGAGATCGACGCGCGGCTCAAGGCCCTCGCCGGGGAGCTGGGCGCCGAGCTGGAGGTCTTCCAGACGAACAGCGAGGCCGCCATGTGCGAGCGCATCCACCGCGCCCGCGACGAGCGGATCGACGCGGTGGTGATCAACGCGGGCGCCTGGACCCATTACAGCTACGGCGTCCGGGATGCGCTGGAGATCCTCGAGGCGCCGGTCGTCGAGGTGCACATGTCGAACATCCACGCCCGGGAGCCGTTCCGGCATCACTCGGTCATCGCCGGCGTCGCCAGGGGCCAGATCTGCGGCTTCGGCGTCGACAGCTACCTGCTCGGCCTGCGCGCGGCGGTGTCGGCCGCCCGCGCCAGGGCCTGACGTCCATGGCCGCCCGCGAGCCCGCTCCCGAGCCCAACAACCCCCTGGGCATGGACGGCATCGAGTTCATCGAGTACGCGACCTCGCAGCCGCAGGCGCTCGGCTCGGTGCTGCAGTCGATGGGCTTCGCCCAGGTCGCGCGGCACCGCTCGCGCGAGGTGACGCTGTACCGGCAGGGCTCGATGAACCTGATCGTCAACGCCCACCCCGACGCGCTCCCCGGAATGAGCGCGCCGGAGGCCATGCCGGAGCTGAAGGCGGTCGCGCTGCGTGTGCGCGACGCGGGCGCCGCCTGGCGGCGCTCGCTCGATCTCGGAGCGTGGGAGATGCCGACGCGCGCCTCGGCCATGGAGCTGAACATTCCCGGCATCCACGGCGTCGGCGACAGCCTCGTCTATTTCGTCGACCGCTACCGGGACTTCTCCATCTACGACGTCGATTTCGTTCCCCTGCCCGGGGTCGAGCCGCGGCCGCTCGCCCTCGCGGGGCTCCACTATTTCGGGATCGTGCAATCCATCCTCGCCGACCGCACCGCCGACTGGCTCGAATTCTACGAGCAGCTGTTCGGGTTCACGGTCCTGCCCGAGGGAAAATACTTCGGCGTCATGCCCAAGGGCACCCTGCTCGAGAGCCCCTGCCGGAAGTTCTATCTGCAGCTGGTCGAGCCCCCGCCCGGCTCCGAGGACATCCACTGGGAGGAGAACCTCCTGCGGATCGGGCTCGGGGCCCCCGACGTGCGCGCGGCGACGCGCGTCCTCAAGGAGCGCGGCGTCGTCTTCATCGACCGGGGACCGGTGCAGCCCAGCGAAAAAGGCGCGCTCACGCAGGTCTACCTCGGCAACGTGACCTTCGAGCTGGTTGCGAGCCACCTGAAGCCCGGAATCCCCTCCGGCCGGAGCCAGCCGTGAACCTCGAGAACTTCGGCATGGACACGATCACCCTCGCCGGCTCGCTCGAGGCGAAGCTGGACGCGGCCCGCGAGGCCGGCTTCGGGCAGATCATGCTGTCGGCGCGCGACGTCGTCGCGCATCCCGGCGGAGAGGCGTCGGCGGCCGCCCTGGTGCGCAAGAGCGGGCTGCGGATCACCGGATTCCAGGTGCTGCGCGACTTCGAAGGACTGTCCGGCCACCTGCACGCCTACAAGCTCGACATCGCCAAGGCCATGCTCGGCACGTGCCGCGCGCTCGGGTCGAAGCTGCTCCTCGTCTGCTCCTCGACCTCCGCTCACGCGAGCGGTGACCCGGACGCGCTGGCGCGCGACCTGCGCAAGCTCGCCATGCTCGCGATCCCGCTGGGCATCCGCATCGCCTACGAGGCGCTTTCGTGGGGAAAGCACATCAGGGAGTTTCCCCAGGCCTCCGGCATCGTCGGCGCGGCGAATTGCCCCAACCTCGGGCTCGGCCTCGACGCGTTCCACCTGCTCGCGACCCGGACCGATCTCGACCAGCTCGACCTCGTCGACCCCGCGAAGATTTTCCTCGTGCAGCTCTCCGACTTCATGTGGCGCGAGCTGCCCTCGATCGAGGAGCGGATCAACACCGCGAGGCATTTCCGCGTCTTTCCCGGCGAGGGCCTGCACGGAGCCGAAGTGGCCGAGCTGGTGCGGCGGCTGGACGAGAGGGGCTACCGCGGCGACTACAGCTTCGAGGTGTTCAACGACGACTACACCCAGCTCCCGCCCGCCGTCGTGGCCGGCCGCGCCCGGCGCGCGGCCAAGTGGATCACCGACCACGTGTCGCGCCGGAGCATTCCGGTGCGCCGCTCCCCGCGCGAAGGCCGGGCGGCCTGACCGCCCCCGGGCGTTCGTCCTAGTCGGCCTGGATCTTCGCGCGCTGCACGATGCCGTGCATGCGCGCGAGCCCGTCGCGCGTCCATTGCGTGAGCGTCTCGGGCGGCGACCCGACCGGCTCCAGGCCCTGCGCGATCAGCTTGTCGCGCACCTCGGGCGTCTTCACCGCCTTCACCATCTCGGCGCTCAGCCGGCCCGCGACCGTCCCCGGCGTCCCGACCGGCACGACGAAGGAGGCCCAGGTGCGCCACTCGAACCCGGGCACGCCGGCCTCGGCCATCGTCGGCACCTCGGGAAGGAGCGGCGAGCGCGACGCGCTCGGCACGCCCAGCGCGCGCATGCGGCCGTCCTTGATGTAGGGCTTGACGATCGAGACCGCGCCGAAGTGCGCCTGCACCCGATTCGACATCACGTCGACCGCCGCCGCGGTCGCGCCGCGGTACGGGATGTGCACGATGTCGATGCCCGTCGCTTCCTTGAACGCCTCCATCGCGACGTGCTGCGGGCTGCCGTTGCCCCCGGAGGAATAGTCGATCTTGCCCGGCCGGCTCTTCGCGAGCGCGACGAACTCCGAGACGGACTTCGCCGGCAGGTCGTTGTTCACCACCATGACCCAGGTGATCGCGGCCACCACGCCCACCGGCACGAAGTCCTTCACCGGGTCGTACGCGACCTTGCGGATGTTGGGAATCATGGTGAGGATGCTGTCGTTCAGCACGCCGACGGTGTACCCGTCGGGCGCGGAGCGCTTCACGCGCTCGGCGCCGATCGATCCCGCGGCGCCGGGCTGGTTCTCGATGACGATCTGCTGGCCCATGTTCTCGCTCATCTTCTGGGCGACGATGCGGATCATCACGTCGACGGCGCTGCCCGCCTGCAGCGGCATCAGCATCAGGATGGGCTTCGCCGGGTACTGCTGGGCCGCGCAGGGGAGCGCCGCGGCGAGCAGCGCGGTTGCGGCGAGAAGGCGCTTCATGGCGCTACTGCTTCGGGTGCAGGACGAGCTTCTGCACGCGCCAGTTGAGCAGCTCCGCGACATAGAGGACGTTCTCCGACGGGCAGGCGATCTCGTGGATCCAGCCGAACTGCTTCAGCTGTTTGCCCGACTCGCCGAGCACCCCGAGCACCTTGCCCTCGAGCGACAGCTTGTACACGCGGCCGGGGAAGGCGTCCGAGGCGTAGAGCACCTGCTTCGGGCCGGGCGTGATGCACACCGCCCAGGGCGATCCCGGCATCATCGTCTTCGGACCGCCCGAGGCCTCGATCTTCGCCGCGTCGGGCACGCCGCCGATCGCCGGCTTCGCCTTCGGGTCGTAAGGCACGTCGATGGTGAACTCGCGCAGGAACGCGCCCTCGCCGTCGAACACCTGGATGCGGCGGTTGCCGCGGTCGGCGACGTAGATGTTGCCCTTCGCGTCCGCGGTGATCGAGTGCGGCGTGTTGAACTCGCCGGGCTTGCTGCCGCGCTCGCCCCAGGACTTGATCCAGTTGCCGTTCCTGTCGACCTTGGCGACCCGCGAGTTGATGTAGCCGTCGCTGATGTACGCGTTGCCGGCCGGATCGAACGCGACGTCGGTGACCTGGCGGAAGCGCCCCGGCTCGGCGGCAAGCGGCGGCTTGGGGTGCTTGAGGGGCGCGGTGTCCTCGTCCGAGGCCTCCTGCTTGCGGCCGAAGACCATGAGCACGCGGCCCGCCGGGCTGAACTTGATCACCATGTCCGAGCCCTTGTCGGCCACCCAGATGTTCTGGCCGCGGTCGATGCGCACGGTGTGCCCGAAGGACCAGGCATAGAGATTCTTGCCGATCTCGCGCACGAACCTGCCGGAGGCGTCGAACTCGAGGAGCTGGGCGGCGGCCGCCGCGTACGCCGGGCCGCTGGTGTTGCCGCGCGACAGGACGAAGATATGCCCCTTGGCGTTGACCGCGACGCCGGTCGCCTCGCCCAGGTACAGGTCCCTGGGCAGCTTGAGCGGATCCGACGCGTCGAAGGGAATCACCGGGACTGCATCCTGCGCGAACGCGGGCGATGCGAGCAGGAACGACAGGACGACCAGCAGCCGGTTCATGGTTTCTCCTCCGTCGGATGGCGGCGGCGCCGCCGGGAGCTCTTCCCGGGCGCAAGTATAGCGGCAGCGCGGCCCGGGCGCGTTTGCGCCCGGCGTCCGCGTGCCGCGGCGCCGCCCGCCGGAACCGCCGCCCGCTCACGCGACGACGCGGATTCTCCCCGTCATGTCCTCGTGGAAATCCCCGCAGAAATTGTCGCACACGAACTCGAACGTGCCGACGCGGTCCGGCGCCAGGCGCACCCGCGAGACCGCTCCCGGGACGATGTCCGTCCGCAGCTTGAAATCGGGCAGGCTGAAACCCATCAGGACGTCGCTGCTGGTGAATTCGAGCACCACCGGCTCGCCCTTTTTCAGCTCGATGTCGTTCGGGATGAACTCGAACTTGTGCGCGGCGACGCGGATCACGCGCTCCTGCGCGAAGGCGAGCGGGCCCAAGGCGGCGAGCACGAGCCCCGCGCCGAGCACGCGGCGGCGGCGCGGGTTCACGCCCGGGTCACCGGGTATTCGGTGATCTCGTACCGGGCCGCCTGGACCTCGGCGTCGACCTCGCGGAACCCCAGTCCCCGGTAGGGCTGCGCCGGGTCCCAGGCGACCGGAACGCGCTTGGGCAGGGACCCGGGCGCGGGCAGCGCGAAGATCAGCGATTTCGCCGAGTGATGCGCGATGTGCCCGGTCATGTGGTGGTGCTCCTGGTGGATGTGGCCGTAGAACACCGTGACGTTGCGGTAAGGCATGAGGATGTCGATCGCCTGCGCGCCGTCGCGCGTCGCCCAGTCCCATTGCGGGTACAGGTCGAACAGCGGCCGGTGCGCGAACACGACGATGCGGGCATCCCTGTCCTGCCCGGCGAGATCCGCCTTGAGCCAGGCGAGCTGCGCATCGCCGATGCGGGCGGACGGGTCGGAGACGTTGTCGAGGGCAACGAAGTGCACGCCCTTGTGGTCGAAGCTGTAGTTGCTCGGCCCGAAGAACTCCTTCCACGCCTGTCCCTTGTCGAGCGCGGCGTCGTGCTCTCCCGGGATGAAGCGCACGTTCCTGTTCTTCAAGCCGCCGGCGATCTCGCGGAACTGCGCGAGCCGGCGGCGCCTTTCCGCCGCATCGTCGGTGGTGTGCGTGAGATCGCCCGTGAAGACGATGAAGTCGGGCTGGGACGAGAGCGAATTCACCGCGGCGACCGCCTTCGGCAGCGTGCCCTCCGCATCCGGATTCAGCGCCGGACCCTTGAAACCCCAGTGCGTGTCGGAGAGCTGCACGAAGTAGAAATCCTCCTGCTTCGCGCCGCCCATGCCCGCGCAGCCCGAGAGGCCCGAGACGAATACCGCGCCGCCCAGTCCCGCGAGCTTGAGGAATTCCCTGCGATCGATCGCCTGCGCCATGCCGCCTCCTTGTCCGAAGATGCGGAGCCGGCCCGTGCCGGCCCACACCCTGCAGGACCGGAAGGCGCGGGGATTTATTCCCGGGATATGCTGCGGGGTCCGCTACCTCCCCGTCCTGATGATCTCGTCGAGCTTCTCGCCCTCGATGTCGGTGTTGATCTGCATCCACAGCGGCAGGTGGTCGGACATCTGGAAGGTGAACGCCGCCTTTTCCAGCCCCGGAAACAGGTCGGCGGTGCCCCCGGTGTAGAAATCGAGGATGCCCGCCTGGTCGGCGAAATTCTGCGGGTAGTCGGCGTACTGAAGGATCTGGTCGTAGCGCTTGTCCTGCGCGAGGTTGGTGCCGTAGGTCTTTCCCTTCAGCGCGCCCGGCATCTGCAGGCCTTTCGAGGTCAGCGCGGCGAGCTGCGCCGGCGTGTCGACGTTGAAATCGCCGACCACGATGAAGTCCTTGTCGACGAAGGTCTTCTCCCTGCGCTTCAGGTCCACCCAGTCGGCGAGCGACTGGAGCTCCGCCGTGCGCCCTGCCGCGGTTCCCCATTGCGCGTGCGCGGCGAGCAGCACGAAATCGAAGCTGCCGGCGCTGAACGACGCCATGAAGGGCTCGCGCCACCAGTTGAAGCCCGGGACGAAGACGTCGCCGCTCTTGGTGCGCGGCGCGGTGGCCGTCGCCGCGAACCCGGTGAAGGCCACCGCCCGCTTGTCGTAGATGAAGCCGATGCGCTCGTCGTTGCCTCCGGCGTCCTCGAGCGCGTCGGAATAGATCGCGCGCCAGTACGGCCCGAGCACGGCCAGGACCCTTCCGAGGTCGCCCAGGTTGTCGCGCAGCTCGGCGATGCTGACGAGGTCGAACTGGCCGAGGATCTCGGCGATGTAGTGGATCGCCGGCTCGCTGCGCGGCTTCTTGCCGAACTCGCGGATGTTCCAGGTCGCGAGGTTGAGCGTCTCGTCGAGCTTGGACGAGGGGATCTTGGCCCTGGCGATCCTCGACCTGAGCACCTTGAGGCCCTTGGCGATTTCCGGGGAGATGGCTCCATGGTTCATGGTGTTCCCCCTTGCCTGCGTGACGCTACAGTGTACGCCCTGCCTTC
>DATEGT010000254.1:0-18338 GCA_035280025.1 Burkholderiales bacterium
CTGAGCGCGCCCGCGCATTTCGCACGCTTCACGAGCGTCCGGGCATCTTCGTGATGCCCAACCCCTGGGACGCGGGCACCGCGAAGCTCTTCGCCTCGCTCGGCTTCGAGGCGCTGGCGACGACGAGCTTCGGTCTCGCGAACGCGCTGGGGCGCGTCGACGGCGCGCTCGCCGTGAGCCGCGAGGAGCTTATCGCCAATTGCCGCGAGATTGCTTCTGCGACCGATCTGCCCGTGAACGCCGACCTCGAGAACGGCTACGCCGACGAGCCGAAGAAGGCGGCCGAGATCATCCGCATGGCGGCCGAGGCCGGCGTCGTCGGCGGCTCGATCGAGGACGCGACCGGGAGGGACGACAAGCCGATCTACGACTTCGACCTCGCGGTCGAGCGCGTCGCCGCCGCGGCCGAGGTCGCGCGCTCCCTGCCCTTTCCGTTCACGTTCACGGCGCGGGCGGAGAATTTCCTGCACGGTCGCCGCGATCTCGACGATACGGTGAGGCGCCTGCAGGCCTTCGCCAAGGCGGGCGCCGACGTGCTCTATGCTCCGGGGCTGCGCGATCTCGCGACGATCCGGCAGGTCGCCGCCGCGGTGCCCAAGCCCGTCAACATCGTCATGAGCGCGGCCGACCCCGATCTCACGACGCGGCAGCTCGCCGAGGCGGGCGTCAAGCGCATCAGCATCGGCGGCACTTTGTCGCGGCTCGCGTTCGCCGCCGTTCGCGACGCCGCGATCGCGATGCGCGACCAGGGCAGCTACCAGTGGGTGCGCCAGGCGATGCCGAGCAAGGATCTCAAGGCGATATTCTCGCGTTGAGCGCGCGGGGGCCGGTCTCGTGCGGTAAAGAACCCTAGCCGCCCGGCGCCGGCGGCAGATCCTTGGCTCGCCTCTGCAGGCTGCAAAACGCGCAGCTGCGCCTGAGCGGCTTGAAGAAGTACCAGTTCTCGAAGAACGCCCTGCCGCAACGGGGACATGCAAACCCCGCCATTCGGCCTCCGGCCCAGGCAATTCCGACCATCCAGGCGAGCACGATGGGCAGAATCGGCGCGTCCTGCTGGAGCAGGTCGTTCAGCAGGTAGCCGAGAAAAAATATCCCGGGGATGCCCCCGAAGAGGAGCAACCACAGAATCGCCGACCTGCGATCCAGATCGCGCCATGCCGCCTCGAACGAAAGAGCGTTGAGCATATTTGTCCCCCCTGATTCCTCGAGGCGGCGCCTGAACCCCGTGGCGGATTCACATGTCCATGCCTTGCATGCCGCCCATGCCGTTGCCGCGATGGCCGGCTCCGTCGTTCTCCTCCGCCAGATCGGCGACCATCGCTTCGGTGGTGAGCAGCAGGCCGGCGATGGAGGCCGCATTTTGCAGCGCCGTGCGCGCGACCTTGGTCGGGTCGACCACGCCCATCTCGACGAGATCGCCGTATCGTTCGGTCTGGGCATTGAAACCGAAGTTGCCCGTGCCTTCGGCGACCTTGTTCAGCACGACCGAGGGCTCCTCTCCGGAGTTGGCGACGATCTGGCGCAGCGGCTCTTCCAGGGCGCGGCGCACGATGTTGATGCCGGCTTCCTGGTCGGGGTTGTCGCCCTTGATCCCGTCGAGCGCGTTGCGGGCGCGGAGGTAGGCCACGCCGCCGCCGGGAACGATGCCCTCCTCGACCGCAGCGCGGGTCGCGTGAAGCGCGTCTTCGACCCGCGCCTTCCTTTCCTTCATTTCGATTTCGGTCGCGGCGCCCACCTTGACCAGCGCCACGCCGCCGGCGAGCTTGGCCACCCGCTCCTGCAGCTTCTCCTTGTCGTAGTCGCTGCCGGCTTCCTCGACCTGGGCGCGGATGCTCTTCACGCGCGCCTCGATCGCCTTGGGATCGCCCGCGCCGTCGATGATCGTCGTCTCGTCCTTGTCCACTTCGATGCGCTTGGCCTGGCCGAGGTCCTTGAGCGTCGCCTTCTCGAGGGACAGTCCGACTTCCTCGGCGATGACCTGGCCGCCGGTGAGGACGGCGACGTCCTCGAGCATGGCCTTGCGCCGGTCGCCGAATCCCGGGGCCTTGACCGCGCAGGTCTTGAGGATGCCGCGCAGGTTGTTGACCACGAGAGTCGCGAGGGCTTCGCTCTCGACTTCCTCGGCGATGACGAGCAGCGGCCGTCCCGCCTTCGCCACCTGCTCCAGGAGCGGGAGCAGGTCGCGGACATTGGCGACCTTCTTGTCGTAGAGGAGCACGTAGGGATCGTCGAGGACAGCCACCTGCTTCTCGGCGTTGTTGACGAAATACGGCGAGAGATACCCGCGGTCGAACTGCATGCCCTCGACCACCTCGAGCTCGGTCTGCAGGCTCTTGCCGTCCTCCACGGTGATCACGCCCTCCTTGCCGACCTTGTCCATGGCGTCGGAGATGATCTTGCCGATCTCGCTGTCCGCATTGGCCGAGATCGCGCCGACCTGGGCGATTTCCTTGCTGGTGGTGCAGGGCTTGGAGAACCTCTTCAACTCCTCGACCACGGCAACGACCGCCTTGTCGACGCCCCGCTTCAAATCCATCGGGTTCATGCCGGAGGCGACGAACTTCATGCCCTCCTTCAGGATCGCCTGAGCGAGCACGGTTGCCGTGGTGGTGCCGTCGCCGGCGACATCCGAGGTCTTGGAAGCGACTTCCTTCACCATCTGCGCCCCCATGTTCTCGAACTTGTCCTTCAGCTCGATCTCCTTGGCGACCGACACCCCGTCCTTGGTCACCGTGGGCGCGCCGTACGAGCGCTCCAGCATCACGTTGCGGCCCCTGGGGCCGAGGGTCACCTTGACCGCGTCGGCGAGGATGTTGACCCCGGCAAGCAGCCGGTGACGCGCGGGTTCGTGAAAACGTACGTCTTTGGCAGACATTGTTCGCTCCTGAATTTCGTGGTTGGCCTTAGGTCGCGACGACGCCCATGATGTCGTCTTCGCGCATCACCAGGTACTCGGTGCTTTCGACTTTCACCGTTTGGCCGGAAAACTTGCCGAACAGGATGCGGTCGCCGACCTTGACATCGAGAGGGCGCACCTTGCCGTCTTCGAGGATCCTGCCTTTGCCGACGGCGACGACCTCGCCCTGGTCGGGCTTCTCCGCGACGTTGTCGGGGATGACGATGCCGCCCGCGGATTTGCGCTCCTCATCGAGACGCTCCACCACAACGCGGTCGTGCAAGGGACGGATTTTCATCATGACACTGCATCCTTTGAAGGTTGTCTGAAACCGACGCCGCTCGACTTACTGCCCGCCGATCGACACGGTGAAGTTGGCCGTTTCTTCCTTGTACGGCGAAGGCAGGTACACGAGCTCGAGGCGGATCTCTTTCAGCTTCCTGGCCTTGAGCGCTTCCGCGGGAAAGTCCACGTCCAGCGCCTGCGTCGCGTCCTGGCCCGGATCGAGCCGGTCGGCGCTGCTGCCGTAGGTGGAAAACCTGAGCGTCGGCTCGGTGCGGTTTTCTTCGAGCTTGATGAGTTTCCCCTGGGCGTCGATGTACTGGATCTTCCCTCCGATGAGCCGGACGGTCTGATCGATCGAGGTATTCTTCAGCTTCAGCGATCCGCTGAGCTTCGCCGGGGATTCGATCCGGCCGGAGCCCTTCTCGACCCGCTCCGTGACCTTCATCTCCGTGACCTCGCCGGTCACGATGCCTGCCTTGACCTTGACTGCGGCCGGCGTCACCGTATAGACCTTGTCCTCGATCGGCATGGTGGTCGCCGTCGCGGACGGCGCGCAGCCGACGTTTGCCGCCGCGATCGGCGCTAGGACCGCGATCAATCCGATTCTTTTCCACATGGTTCTCTCCTTCGCACAAGCTGTTGAATAGCGGGCAGGGGCGGAGAGCGGCTTGACCCGCCCTCGGACCCCGGGACTCGATGGCTTCAGGCCGCCACGGGAGCGCCGATCTTGTGGAAAGTGGAGTTGGAAACCTCGTAGGTCTCGACGCGAGGCGTTCCGTCGACCAGCTTCTCCAGCATCTTGGTCACTTCCGCGTAGGGCCCGCGGTTGTAGGCATCGGCGCTGTCTTTGCTGTCCCAGAGGCTCACGCCGAAAGCTTCGGTTCCGGCCGGGACCACGAACGTGATTTCATCCTGAAACCCCTTCTGCTTCCGGAGCATCGGGATGACTTCCTTTTCCAGCCGCTCGGTAAACTCGGCGGCGCTGTTGGGCTTCAGATTCAGGGATACGCGGCGTGCAAACATGTGCTTCTCCTTAGCTTCTGCTTGTGATGGCCAAGGAGGCATTTCGGATGACCTTTTCCAGTACAGATGACCAGAAGGCTCCCTCAGTCCGTCGTTGAGGATAGGCCGATTAACTTGACTTGTCAAGTGTAGTGTCCCATGATCTGCATTACTTAATTAACCTTAGTTAATTCCGAGGAGCGCTCGTGGACGTCGGCTTGGTCATCAGGAAGAGACTGGAACACTTGGGCTTGGAGCAAAAGGAGCTGGCAGCCGCCGCCGAAGTCACCGAGTCCTACATTTCGCAGCTGCTGACCCGGAAGAAACTGCCCCCCGCGCCGGATCGAACCGACCTCTACGACAAGATGGGCGAGTTCCTCAAGCTCTCCAGCGGCAAGCTCGCGAAGCTGGCCGCGCTCCAGCGCCTGGAGGAGTTGAAGAAGGACTTCGAGGCCCCCCCGGCGCCGTTGCTGCAGGACGTTCGAAAGCTGATCCTCCGCAAGTGCGCGCCGGGAAAGCAGCAGGAAATGCGGGCGATTTTCGAGAGACAGCCTTTCGGCGAGCTCGAGCGTCTCATCACCCAGAAGCTCCTGGACGTGGTCAAGGAGATCGCCCGGGAGGAGCTGAAGAGCGAAAAGTGGCTCCGCTCGGTGGGCCGCGCGAGCGGCCGCAGCTACAAGCAGATGCGGGTGATGCTCCTCGAGTTCCTGGACACGGACATCTTCCACGTTTCGCTGGAGAACTGCGTCTCCTTCCTCGATCCCCTGATCGACTCGTGGGATATCGACCCCTCGACCTTCGGCATGAATATCGTGCTCAACCGGAGATTCGCTCCGGTGCCGTCGAAGCGGTTTGAGTTCGTCGAGGCGGCCGACCGGCCGTTTGGAGATGAGCCCGGGCTCAGCGCATTCCTCAAGGATGCTTCGCTCAGCGCCAACGCGACTCCGGACGAAATCGAATTTCTGAAACGGCTGAGCTTCAAGGGAAAGCGGCCCACGCCGCTCTATTACTACCGGGAATTGCAGAATCTGAGAGATCCGCTGCACTTTCGGACCGTGAACGGCAGTTGAAGATCGCGGGTCGAAGCACCGCGCCCGCGGGGAAATCTAGCGCTCCTCAGGCGCCTTGATCTTGCGAAACCCCAGGTAAAGCAGCACGTCGTAGACGACCTTCAGGCTCGCCGCCGCCATGATGGGCGCCCCCAGCGCGACCGTCTGCATGGCCGCGCCGGCGAAGAACGGCGCGACGGCGCGAGCGCACATGCGCGCGAGGTTGGTGACGCCGCCCGCAAAGGTGCGCTCCTCGGGCCTCACTACCGCCATCAGGTAGGACTGGCGCGTCGGAACGTCCATCTCCGAGAGCCCCTCGCGCAGGAGAAACAGGATCGCGGCGACCTCGAAGCTGCCGGTGAAAGGGATCGTGAACGTGAGGACGCTCGAGGGCGTGTGCGTGAACACCATGGTGTTCACCAGCCCGATGCGCGAGGCGAGCCAGGCCGCGCCCAGGTGCGAGGCCGCGTTCATGATCCGCGCGCCGACGAAGAGCAGGCCGATGGTCGCTTCCGAGGCGCCGAACTGCTGGTGAAAGAAGAACGCGAACAAGGCGCTGCCCTGGAAGCCTCCCGCGAAACTGTCGAGCGCGAACAGGAACGACATCTTCGTGAGTATCGAGCGGCTCTCGGGCGTGACGCGCACCTCGAGCCCGGCCGCGGGAGCCTCGGCCTGCTTCGAGAGGCTCAGATAGAGGACCGCCGTCGCCGCGTAGAGGGCGGCGTACACGACGACCGCGACGCGCAGCGAGTGCAGGTGATCGAACCCGGCCGAGTCGCGGAGGAGCGTCGGCAGGACGGCCAGCGCGGCGCCCAGGCCGTGGCCGATGTCCTGGATCACGTTGTACCAGGCGAACGCGCGCGTGCGTCCCGCGTCGTCGCCGGTCGTGGGCAGGATCGCCTGCTCCAGCGCGAGCGCCGCCGCGCGGTCCTTGCCGAGCGAGTTGAGCATGCCGAGGAAGGCCGCGGCGCCCAGAACCAGCGCGCTCGAGGCGAACGCGAAGACGGCGCCGCCCGCCGCGGCGATCGCCCCGAGCATGATGAGCCAGTTGCGCCTGCCGATGCGGTCGCCCCAGAACATCACGCCCGCTGCGCCCACCGCAGTCCCGGCGACGCCCATCCCGAGGATCGCGCCCCAGGTGGCGGGCTCGAAGCCGAGCTCGGCGAGGTAGATTCCGGCGACGACGCCGATCAGGCCGTTGGCGACGGCGCGGAAGAAGCCCGCCGCGAAGACGATCCTACGGTCGCGGGGCATCCCGGGGTTCGAACAGCTTCGCCGAGCCGCGGCCGCGCGACTCGGCGAGCTCGAACGCGGTCAGTCCCTGGTTGTTGCGCAGGTCGGTGCGCACGTTCCGGGAGAGCAGGTAGTGGATGAGCACGATGTCGTCGTGGGCCACCGCGGCGTGGAGCGGCGTGTTTCCCTGGCGCGTGTCCTGGACGTTGAGGTCGGCGCCGGCGTCGGCGAGCGCCTTGACCGCGAGGAACGTCCCGGTCAGCGCCGCCCATTGCAGCGCCGTTTCCCCGTCGTTGTTGGCCGCGTTGACGTCGGCGCCGGCCTTGATCAGCTCGGTCATGAGCGCGGCGCTCTCGATCATGGACGCCGCGTGCAGGACGGTCTCTCCGTTGGGCGTAAGGGCCTTCGCGTCGGCCCCCCGCGCGATGAGCGCGCGCGCCATCTCCAGCTCGCCCTTCTCGGCGGCGACGTAGAGCGGCGTCTCGCCGTTCTTGTTCCTCGCGGCCAGATCCGCGCCGGCGTCGAGCAGCCGCGAGAATTCCGCGGTATCCCCGTTCTCGATCGAGCGGAACAGGGCCTCGGCGGGCGTCCGGGGCGGGGCGCAGCAGGGCTGCGCGCGGGCGAAAGCCGCCGCGAGCGAGACCGCGACCAGGAGAAAGCGCAGAAAGGTCTTCAAATCGGAGGTGGGCTGTGGGCCGTCCCAGAGACTAGCAGAAGCGGCGCCGCTTCAAAACTTCACGAAAAGATGTCAAGATCGCCTTCCCGCTTTGCCTTGCAGCCGGCCGGAGATCATGATTTCGCAGTTCAGGAAAACCATGGGGGAGATCGGCGCGAAGACCCAGGTGTGCTTTCGCGTCGTGTTCGCCGACGGCGGCGCATGGCAGAACCACGAGCGCGCGCCTGAGGTCACCATCCTGATCCGCAGCCGCCGCGCCTACTGGCGGGTGCTCCTGTTCGGCCACGTCGGCTTCCTCGAGGCCTACTTCAACGGCGACATCGACATCGAGGGCAGCCTGGCGCTCGCGTTCCGCGCCGGCATGGACGCCGGATTCGACGGCGAGCCGACATTCCTCGTCAAGGTGCGCAACTGGTGGCACGAGCTCGTCGCCAGCAACGCCACCGTCGCGCAGGCCAAGAAGAACGCCCGCTTCCACTACGGGCCCGGGCAGGATTTCTACCGCGAGTGGCTCGACGAGGTGGGCATGGCCTACACCTGCTCGTGGTTCGCCGACGGGTCCAAGACCCTCGAGGAAGCGCAGGTCGCGAAGATGGACCACGTGTGCCGCAAGGTGCTGCTCAAGGAGGGCGATACCTTCGCCGACATCGGCAGCGGCTGGGGCAATCTGCTGTTCTACGCGTGGGACAAGTACAGGGCGCGGGGCACGGGGATCAACACCACGACCGAGCAGGTCGAGGAGACGCGCGCCGAGATCAAGCGCCGCGGCCTCGAAGGCAAGGTCGAGGTGCTCGAGCGCGACTTCCGCGAGGTGCCGCGGCAATTCGACAAGCTGCTCTCGATCGGAACGCTGGAGCACGCGGGGAGAGACCAGCTCGGCGAGGTCATCAAGGCGCACGCGGACTACCTCAAGCCCGGCGGCCTGGGCGTGATCCATTTCATCGGCCACGTCGGCGTGCGCGACACCGAATTCTGGATCCGCAGGTACATCTTCCCCGGCGGCTGGATCCCCAGCCTCGCCCAGGCGATCGACTGGTGCGAGCGCTGCGGCCTGGAGGTCGTGGACATCGAGAACCTGCGCCGCAACTACGCGCTCACGCTCGACGACTGGGCGAAGCGTTTCGACCGCAACTGGGAAAGGGTCCACAAGCTCAACCCGGGAAAGTTCGACGAGAAATTCCGCCGCATCTGGCGCACCTATCTGTGGTCCTGCGCCGAGATGTTCCGCTCCCCCATGGGCAAGACCCACCTCTTCCAGATCGTGGTGAGCAAAGGCAACGTCGGCGAGAACTACCCGATGAGCCGCGCCTTCCTCTACTCAAGTGAAGCCCCACGACAGCAAGCTCGCGCGGCTGCGCGCTGAGCTGGCGGCCGGAGGCCCGGGCGGGATCGGGCTCGCGAAGAGCACTTCCAACCTGTTCCGCGACCGCGAGCGGCAGGCGCGACCGCGCGTGGATCTCTCCGGCTTCAACGAGGTGGTCGAGGTCGACGTCGCGCGCTCGCGCGTCTCGGCCGAGGGAATGACCACCTACGCGGACCTCGTCGACGCGACGCTGGCGCAAGGCGTCATGCCCTGCGTCGTGCCGCAGCTCAAGTCGATCACGCTGGGGGGCGCCGCCGCGGGAGTGGGCATCGAGGCCTCGTCCTTCCGCTACGGGCTGGTGCACGACACGCTGCTCGCGATCGAGGTGCTCCTCGCCGACGGCAGCATCGTCACCTGCACGCCCGACAACGAGCACCGCGATCTGTTCTACGGCTTTCCGAATTCCTACGGCACCCTGGGCTACGCCCTCGAGGTCACGGCGCGCACCGTTCCGGTGAAACCCTACGTGCGCCTGGAGCACGTGCGGCACTCCAGGCCCGAGAAGTTCTTCGAGGAGCTCGAAGCGCGCTGCGGGTCCGACGTCGACTTCGTCGACGGGACCGTGTTCTCGGGGAGCGAGATGTACCTCACGCTCGGGCGCTTCGCGGACCGTGCGCCGTACGCGAGCGACTACACCTATCAAAAGATCTACTACCGCTCGATCCGCGAGCGCTCGGAGGACTACCTCACGGCGCGCGACTACATCTGGCGCTGGGACACCGACTGGTTCTGGTGCTCGAAGAACCTGTTCGTGCAGAACCCGGTCGTGCGGCTCCTCGTCGGACGCAAGCGCCTCAACTCCACGACCTATACCAAGGTGATGCGCTGGAACAGCCGCGTCGGCCTCACCAGCTTCCTGTTCCGCATGGCCGGCAGAAGCCCCGAGTCGGTGATCCAGGACGTCGACCTGCCGATCGGCCGCTGCGCGGAATTTCTCGGGTTCCTGCTTCGCGAAGTCGGCGTGCTGCCGATCTGGATCTGCCCGATACGCGCCTACGACCCCAAGGCGGCCTTCCCGTTGTACCGCGTGGACCCGGATACCCTGTTCGTGAACTTCGGGTTCTGGGACGTGGTGAAGGACATCGTGAAGCACGAGCCCGGGTACTACAACCGCAAGATCGAGAGGAAGGTCGCCGAGCTGGGCGGCGTGAAGTCGCTCTACTCCGACTCCTTCTACCCCGAGGACGAGTTCTGGCGGATCTACGACAAGGCGGCGTACGACGCGCTGAAGGCGCGCTACGACCCGCAGAAAAGATTCAAGAACCTCTACGAGAAGTGCGTGCTGAGGGGCTGAGGGCCGTGGGGTGCTGCCACTACTACGCGATCTCGGAGGGCCACGAGTCGGCTTTCGCGGTCGACATCTCGAGCATCGTGTTCGGGCCGGGCGTCCTGAAGGAAGCGGGGGAGCACGCACGATCCCTGGGCATGAAGCGCGCGGCGCTGTTTACCGACAAGCGCGTCGGCGCGCTCCAGCACGTCGCCGACTGTCTCGCCTCTCTGCGCGCGGCCGGCGTCGACGCGGCAGTCTACGACGAGGTCAAGGTCGAGCCGACCGACGCCTCGTTCCGCGCGGCCGCACGCTTCGCCGCCGGGGGACGCTTCGACGGCTACGTCTCCGTGGGCGGGGGCTCGGTCATCGATACCTGCAAGGCCGCCAATCTCTACGCCACGCATCCGGCCGAGTTCCTCGACTACGTCAATGCGCCCATCGGTGGCGGAAAACCGGTGCCGGGCGCCCTGAAACCCCACATCGCCTGCCCCACCACCTGCGGCACCGGCTCGGAGTGCACCGGGATCGCTGTGTTCGATCTGGTGGAGAAGCAGGTTAAGACCGGCATCGCCTCGAAGCGCCTGCGTCCCTCGCTCGCGCTCGTCGACCCGACGACGACCTACTCGCTGCCGAAGAACGTGGTCGCGGCGAGCGGCTTCGACGTACTCTCGCACGCGCTAGAGTCGTACACCGCGCGGCCTTATACGTTGCGCAAACATCCTGGCAATGCCACCCGACCGATGAGCCAGGGCGCGAACCCGTGGAGCGACGTCGGCTGCGAGGCGGCGCTGAAGAAGCTCGGCGCCCATCTCGTGCGCGCGGTGAACGATGCTTCCGACCGCGAGGCGCGCGACGCCATGATGTACGCGGCGACGCTCGCCGGCATCGCCTTCGGCAATTCGGGCGTGCACGTGCCGCACGGCATGTCGTATTCGGTCGCCGGGCTGGTGAAGGATTTCCGCCCGGAGGGCTATCCGAGGGAGGAACCGATGGTGCCGCACGGCATGTCGGTGATCGTCAACGCGCCTTCGGTGTTCCGCTTCACCGCCGAGGCCTGCCCGGAACGCCATCTCGAGGGCGCCGCGTGGCTGGGCGCGGACGTGCGCGGCGTGGCGCCGGCGGATTCGGGCGAAGCGCTCGCGAAGCACCTGATCGGCCTGATGCGGGCCACCGGGATTCCGAACGGAGTCTCGGGCGTCGGGTACGGAGAAGGCGACGTGGTTGCGCTCTCGGAAGGCGCTTTCGCCCAGCAGCGGCTCCTGACGAACGCGCCGCGCGAGATCAGCCGCGACGATCTCGGCCGGCTCTTCAGGGGCGCGATGAAGTACTGGTAGAGCTAGGCCGCGACCGCCCGCCTGCCGGCGAGGCCGGGCATGTCGAAGCCGCGCGCGTCGAGCTCGGCGATCAGCGACTTGCTCTGCGCCGCGGTCAGCTCGACCAAGGGCGGGCGCATCGTCGCCCACTCGGGATCGCCGGCGTAGTGCGCGATCACCGCCTTCAGCGCCGCCATCATCGGGTACCTCTGCATGACGCCGCGCGTCGCGGTGATGTCCCTCTGCAGCGCGTCGGCGTCAGGGCCGCGCCAGTTCCGGAACACCTTGTCGATGGCGGCGGGATTGATGTTGCCGGTCGCGGTGATGCAGCCCTTGCCGCCGCCCCGCATGTTGTCGAGCAGGAACACCTCGCTGCCGGCGAAAACGTCGAAGCCCGACTTGGCGAAAGCGTCGAGCATCGCCTTGGTGTTCGACCAGTCCCCCGAGGAGTCCTTGACTCCGGCGACGGTTCCCGGAAATCGCTTGAGCAGCCGCTCGATCAGGGCCAGCGTGATCGGCACCTGCGATACCGGCGGGATGTGGTAGAGGTAGAGCTGCAGGCGATTTTCTCCTACCTGCGCGCCCACGCGCTCGATCACCTCGGCGAAGTTCCGGTACAGGCCCTCGTCGGAAACGCCTTTGTAGTAGAACGGCGGCAGCATCAGCACCCCCGAGCAGCCGAGCGCTACCGCGTGCGAAGTGAGGCGCACCGAGTCGGTGAGCGAGCAGCAGCCCGTGCCGGGCATGAGCTTCTCCGCGGGCACGCCTTCCTGGACCAGCGTCTCGAGCAGCACCATGCGCTCCTCGACCGAGAGCGAGTTCGCCTCGCTGTTGGTGCCGAACACCGCGAGGCCCGCGCAGCCGTTCGCGAGGAGCCACTTGCAATGCCGCACGTAGCGCGCGCGGTCCGGGGAGAGGTCGCTCCTGAACGGCGTGACGACGGGGGAGAGAACGCCGGAGATGCGCTGGGGTGCGGTCATGGTGTCGATCGTCGGGACGAGAACCGCGCCATTATCGCACGCTCCAAAAGCCACATCGCCCGCCGGTTCCCGGGGGCGATGGAGGGCCGCTTGAGCTCTACGAGATTCTGGGACCTTCGACGGCGATCGCCGGCGTGTCCTCGTAGATGGTCTCGCCGGCGGCGAGAAAGCGCTCGAAGGCCGGTTGATCCACCCACACGTGCCGCTCCAGTCCCTGCTCGCAAAAGCGGATGGTGATACCCCGTCCGGCCGCCACGACTTCGATGCTGGTATTCGCAATCATGTCCGTTCTCCTCTCGTGTCTGCGTACGGTGAACAGCTTACTTTTCGAGGAGCGCCGGGCGCTGTTACGGACGGCACCGGCGAGCCGTGCGGGACGGCACGGGCGAGCTGTGCCGAATTCACACCACCGGGCGGATCGGGCGCCCTATTGGGCGTAGAGGTCGGTCAGGATGCCGCGCAGCCAGGCGATGCCCGGGTCCTGGTCGAAGCGCTCGTGCCAGTGCACCTTCACGTCGAGCGCGGGAATGTCCACCGGGGGCTTCAGCGACTTGAAGCGGCCGAACGGGGTGATCGCCGCCAGCAGGCCCTCGGGAACGATCACCATGTGGTCGGTGCGCGCGAGGATCATCGGCACCACCGTGAAATGCGGAACCCGCAGCGCGATCCGCCGCACCAGGCCCTTGTTGCGCAGGGTCTGCTCGACGATCTCGTGCGCCGACCCGCGCGAGGAGACCAGCACGTGGGTCGCCGCGAGGAACTGGACGAGCGTCAGGCGCGACCCGATCGTCGGGTGGTCGGCGCGCACCAGGCACACGTAGCGGTCGCGGAACAGGCGCTTTTGCACCACCCCGGCCGAGAGCTCCGGGAGGAACCCGACCGCCACGTCAACCTCGCCGGACGCGAGCGCATCGCTCACCTCGTCCTGCGGAAGGTGCTGGGTTTCGACCCGCACGAGCGGCGCATTGCGCTGCAGGCGCTCGAGCAACGGAGGGAGGAACGCGATCTCGCCGACGTCGGTGAGCTGAAGCCTGAAGATGCGGTCGGAGGTCCCGGGATCGAACCCCGCCTGTTGCGAGAAGCCGGCCCGGATCAGGTCCAGCGCCTGCTGCACCGGGGCGGCGAACTGCTGCGCGAAAGGCGTGGGGCGCATCCCGCCCGGCGTGCGCATGAACAGCGGGTCGCCGAGCAGGCGCCGCAGGCGCGCGAGCGCGTTCGACATCGCCGGCTGGGACAGGCCGAGGCGCTCGGCCGCCGCCGTGACGCTGCCTTCGCGAAGGACCGCGTCGAAGGCCCGGAGCAGGTTGAGGTCGAGGTTGGCGACATTCATGGAGTGAATCTATATCATGCTCCCTATCTATTTGACAAATGCTGGGCCCAGCGCCTACGCTCGACTTCCACAACAAGATCCACCCGTCCACCCAAGAGGAGAAACCGATGGTCCGTCACGCAGCCAGACTCGCGTTCGCCGCGGCGCTCGCCGCCGTCGCCGCGGGCGCAGGCGCGCAGGAAGTGACCCTGCGCCTCGTCAGCGCCTTTCCGGAGAACCAGTTCTACGTCAAGCGCACGCTCGACTGGGTCGCCGAGTTCAACAAGGACGGCAAAGGCCTCCTGCAGATCAATTTCATCGGCGGGCCGAAGGCCATCCCGACCTTCGAGGTCGGCAAGGCGGTGCAGAGCGGCGTGGTCGACATGGGTTTCAGCACGGGCGCGTTCTACACCAACGTGATGCCCGAGGCGGACATCCTCAAGCTCTCGGAGACGAGCGCCGCCGAGCAGCGCAAGAACGGCGGCTACGACCTGATCAACAAGATCTGGGCGGAGAAGGGCAACATGCGCTACCTCGCCAAGGTCGTCGAGTTCACGCCCTTCCACCTCTACATCAACAAGAGGATCGACAAGCCCGACCTCACCGGCATGAAGATCCGCATCACGCCGGTGTACCGCGAGTTCTTCCAGTCGATGCACGCGCAGGTCATGACCATCGCTCCCGGTGAGGTCTACACCGCGCTCGAGCGCGGTGTCATCGACGGCTACGGCTGGCCGATACACGCGCTGTTCGACCTCAACTGGCAGGAGCACACCAAGTACCGCGTCGATCCGGGCTTCTACAACGCCGAGGTGGCGCTGATCATCAACCTCGACAAGTACAAGTCGCTGACGCCGGCGCAGCGCGAGTATCTGGACCGCAAGACGCTCGCCTACGAGCGGCAAAACGATTTCTGGAAGGCCTACAACCAGGAGGAGGCCAGGCGCCAGGCGCAGGCCGGGATCCAGGTGATCACGTTCGACGACGCGACCAGCAAGGCGTACCTCGAGAAGGCGAAGGAAGTGGGCTGGGCGAACGCCATCAAGGCGAGCCCCGTCTACGGCCCGCAACTGCGCAAAGTGCTCGCCAGGTAGGGCATGGATCGCCTCGAGGCAGCGTACGGCAGGCTTCTCGAGGCCTTCGCCCTCGTCGCCTGCGCGCTGGTCTTCGGCATGACGCTGATGATCTGCGCCGACGTGCTGCTGCGCAACGTGCGCATCGTCCCGGGGGTCGCCGGCCTCGCGTGGAGCAACGAGGTCTCCGAGGGCGCGCTCTACCTCGTCACGATGCTGACCGCGCCCTGGCTGCTGCGCCGCGGCCAGCATATCCGCGTCGACATCCTCCTGCGCGCGGTTCCGAAGCGCCTCGGCTGGGTCTTCGAGTGGATCACCGACATCGTGGGCCTGGCCTGCTGCCTGGTCATCGCCTGGCACGGCGCCTGCGCCGCGCTCGCCAGCTACAAGGCCGGTTCGATGTCCATCAAGACGCTGATCACGCCGGAATGGTGGCTGCTCAGCGTGCTCCCCGTCGCTTTCCTTGCGCTGTCGCTCGAGATGCTCTTCCGCATGCGCCGTCTCGCCCTCGGCGAGCGTGCGCCGCGCGAGGACGCCGTGTCGACCGGCTAGCGCCATGTCGTGGGAGGCGGCGGCATGGCTGATGCTCGGCGGATCGACGGTGCTCCTCTTCCTCGGCCTGCCGGTCGCGTTCTCGTTCCTGGTGATCAACGTGCTCGGCGCGTGGCTGTTCCTGAACGGCGACGCGGGCCTGACGCAGCTCGCCCGCAATTGCGTCGGGTCGGTGGCGAGCTTCTCCCTGACGCCGATCCCGCTCTTCATCCTCATGGGCGAGGTGCTGTTCCACACGGGGCTCGCGGTCAAGGTGATCGACGGCGTCGAGCACCTCATCCGGCAGGTGCCGGGACGCCTCGCCGTGGTGGCCGTCGTGGCGGGCACGATCTTCTCCGCCATTTCGGGCTCGACCATCGCCACTACCGCGATGCTGGGCAGCCTCATGCTGCCGGTGATGCTCGCGCGCGGCTATCACCCGACCATGGCGACCGGCCCGCTGATGGCGATCGGCGCGGTCGACATGCTGATCCCGCCCTCCGCCCTCACCGTGCTGCTGGGAAGCCTCTCCGGAATCTCGATCTCCAGGCTGCTGATCGGCGGCATCGTACCGGGCCTGATCCTCAGCGTCGCATTCGTCGTCTACATCATGCTGCGCGTGAAGCTGAACCCCTCGCTCGCGCCGCGGGCGACGTTCACGGAATACCGCGGCTGGGAGAAATTCCGCCCGTTCTTCCAGTATGTCGTTCCGCTCGTCTCGATCTTCGTGGTCGTGGTCGCTTCGATGTCGGCCGGCTGGGCGACGCCGACCGAATCCGCGGCGATCGGCGCCCTGTTCACCGTGCTGCTCGCCGCCGCCTACCGGGCGCTGTCCGTTCGGAACCTGCTGCGGGCCTTGCGCGGCACCGCCAGCATCTCGGGGATGATCCTGTTCATCATCCTGGGCGCGATGACTTTCTCGCAGATCCTCTCCTTTTCGGGCGCGAGCAACGGCGTGGTCGAGTCCATCGGCAAGCTCGGACTGCCGCCCATGGGGCTGATCGCGGCGATGATGCTGGTGCTGATCTTCCTCGGCCTGTTCGTCGAGCAGGTCAGCATGATGCTGATCACCCTGCCGATCTTCATGCCGCTGGTGCAGAAGCTGAACGCGGACCCGGTCTGGTTCGGCGTGATGTTCCTGATCTGCATGCAGCTGGGCCTGCTGCTGCCGCCGCACGGCCTGCTGCTCATGACCATGAAGGGCGTCGCCCCGCGCGAGGTCACCATGACTCATATCTTCCGCGCCGTCATCCCCTACATCGCCATGAGCCTGATCGTGCTCTCGCTGGTGTTCCTCGTGCCCGCGGTGGCGGTTTGGCTCCCTAGCGTGCTCGTCTAGGACTCCGGGATGGAACGTTCTTTCAAGAAGGAAGCCGAGCTGCTCAAGTTGGGCGCGGGCCAGACATTCCACGGCGAGGGCATTCTCGCGGTGACCAAGGCGCTGCTGCAGTCCGGCGTGTCCTACGTCGGCGGCTACCAGGGAGCCCCCGTGTCCCACATGATGGACGTGCTGAACGACGCGCGCGACATCATCGGGGGCCTGGGCGTGCACATCGAGACCAACGCCTCGGAGGCGGGCGCGGCCGCGATGCTCGGCGCTTCGATCAACTACCCGATCCGCGGCGCGGTAACCTGGAAATCCACGGTCGGCACCAACGTCGCCTCGGACGCGCTCTCGAATCTCGCCTCGGTGGGCGTGCGCGGCGGAGCGCTGATCGTGATCGGGGAAGACTACGGCGAGGGCGCCTCGATCATCCAGGAGCGCAGCCACGCGTTCGCGACGAAGTCGCAGATGTGGCTGCTCGATCCGCGGCCCAATCTGCCGACCATCGTGCGCATGGTGGAGAAGGGCTTCGAGCTCTCCGAGGCATCGTTCACGCCGGTGATGCTCGAGCTGCGCATCCGCGCCTGCCACGTCCACGGCGCGTTCGAAGCCAAGGACAACCGTGCGCCGCGGATTTCCCGCAACGATACCCTGGAGAGCCCCGAGTTCGACTTCGCGAGGATTTCGCTCCCGCCCGCGACCTACGCCCAGGAGAAGCACAAGATCGAGGTACGTTGGCCCGCGGCGCAGAAGTTCATCCGCGAGAACGCCCTGAACGAGGTGTTCGCCGGGAATATCGAGGATCTCGGCATCGTCTGCCAGGGCGGCATGTACAACGTCGCGGTTCGCGCGCTGCAGCAGCTCGGGCTCGCCGACGCCTTCGGCGAATCTCGGATTCCGATCTACGCCCTGAACGTGACCTACCCTCTCGTCCCCGAGGAGGTGGCGGCGTTCTGCGCGCGCAAGCGCGCGGTACTGACGATAGAGGAAGGCCAGCCGGCCTACATCGAGGACGCCCTGCACGCCGTCCTGCGCCGCGCGGACATCCCGACCCGGGTGCACGGCAAGGACTGCCTCCCGATGGCGGGCGAGTACACGGGGGAGGTGGTGCTCACCGGGGTGGCGAAATGGATCGACGCGATGGCCCCGGGCGGCGTCGACCTGGACGCTGCGCGGCGCGTCATCGACGCCCTGGTTGCGACCAAGAAGCGCGCAGCGGAGCTCCTGGGCGCGCCGGTGCCGGCGCGTCCCCCGGGTTTCTGCGTGGGCTGCCCGGAGCGTCCCGTATTCTCGGCGATGAAGCTGCTCGAGCGCGAAGCGGGCGGCTTCCACGTCTCGGCGGACATCGGCTGCCACACCTTCTCCACGCTGCCGCCGTTCAACATCGGCAACACGGTGCTCGGCTACGGGCTGGGCCTCGCGTCGAACTCGGGGATCGCGCCGCTCTTCGGCAAGCGCACCGTCACGATCATGGGGGACGGCGGCTTCTGGCACAACGGGCTCACCTCGGGAATCGCCAACGCGGTGTTCAACCGCGACGACGCGATCCTCGTCATCATGAAGAACGGATACACCTCGGCCACGGGCACCCAGGACATCCCCTCCTCGCCGCACCAGAGCGAGTGGAAATCGGACGACATGAGTATCGAGCGGGCGCTGAAGGGCATCGGCGTCGGCTGGGTCAAGTCGATCTACACGTACCGCGTGGACAAGATGACGAAGGCGCTGCGCGACGCCATGGGCAGCGCGTACGCGGGCTTGAAGGTGATCATCGCCGACGCCGAGTGCCAGCTCGAACGCCAGCGGCGCATCCGGCCGCAGATCGCGGAAGCGCTCAAGGCGGGCAGGCGCGTGGTGCGCACGCGCTTCGGCGTGGACGAGGACGTGTGCACGGGCGACCACTCCTGCATCCGGCTCTCGGGCTGCCCCTCGCTCACCGTCAAGCCTTCCAGCGATCCGCTCAAGCTCGATCCGGTGGCGCACGTGAACAACGGCTGCGTCGGCTGCGGGCTGTGCGGCGAGGTGGCGCACGCG